>JACVJB010000203.1 GCA_015711775.1 Actinomycetota bacterium
CCAAACCAGGAAAATCAATGTTGATATGGATAATGTTATTGTTGGGCCCGGCACAAAACCAATCATATTTTATGCTATAAGCGCACTGGTTGAAGATGGGGATGAAGTAATATATCCCAATCCCGGATATCCGATATATGAGTCGCTGATTAATTATATAGGGGGCAGTCCTGTTGCCCTGCCGCTTCTGGAAGAAAAACAGTTTAGTTTTAATGTGAGTGATTTAAAAAAAGCTGTTACAGGCAAAACAAAAATGATTATTTTAAATTCGCCTCAGAACCCTACAGGGGGTGTATTAAGTGGCGAAGACCTTGAAGAAATTGCTAAAATCGCAATAAATAATGATATATGGGTTATGTCTGATGAGATATACAGCAGGATTATCTATGACGGATCATTTAACAGTATAATATCAATTAAAGGAATGCTGCAGCGAACGGTTCTCATTGACGGATTTTCAAAGATATATTCAATGACAGGATGGAGGCTTGGTTATGGCATTGTGCCTAAAGAACTTACCCCAACCATGATTTCACTTAATACAAATATTGTTACATGCACAGCAACTTTTACACAATATGCAGGTATCGAAGCATATGAAGGCAGCCAGGAAGATACGGAGAAAATGACTGAAGAGTTCAGGTTCAGGCGGGATTTAATTGTGGATGGGCTTAATGATATAAGAGGGTTTTCCTGTCTTTGCCCAAAAGGCGCGTTTTATGTTTTTCCAAATGTTACAGAAGCATGCATAAATCTTGGACTGAAAGACTCAAGAGAGCTACAGCAGAAAATACTCCATGAAGGAAATGTCGCTGTACTGCCAAGGACATCGTTTGGTCCGAAAAATCCTGGTGAAACTCAGGAATAT
Organism: Actinomycetota bacterium; assembly: GCA_015711775.1. Classification (GTDB taxonomy): domain Bacteria; phylum Actinomycetota; class Humimicrobiia; order Humimicrobiales; family Humimicrobiaceae; genus VGAZ01. The sequence goes on from JACVJB010000203.1 coordinate 869, forward strand.
ATACGTCTTTCGTATGCAACGTCAAGGGAAAATATAATTGAGGGTTTAAAGCGTATAAAGAGTTTAATAGAAAATCGCAGCTTATAATTGCATCAGTATTGCTTTGAGTGTATTATAATTTTACTTATTTTTTATGTTTTGATTCAGGTATATTCAAAAGCTAAATAATTAAGATGTAAATAATTAAGATTGACAAATTTTTTTATTTATTATATCTTCCTGTTTCATGCTTAATCGATTACGTTTTTAAAGAAACAGTTTAGAGGTGCGCTATATTGGAAGAGTTAATGTATAAGATCTCAAATTTATCAAAAGAATATTATATTAAAAAAAATAGAGTAGTTGCTTTTAAAGATATAAGTTTTGATATAAAGAAAATGGAGTTCTTCTGCATAATGGGTCCTTCAGGATGTGGAAAATCAAGCTTATTAAAAACCCTCTTCGGAATTGAAAAACCTACAGCCGGACAAATTGTTTTTGAAGGCAGAAAATACGATAATGGTATTCCTTCAAGTGAATTTAAAAATATAGGGTTTGTGTACCAGAATGAGAATCTTCTTCCCTGGCGATCTGTGGAAGGAAACCTCAAGCTGCCTCTTGAAATCTTCGGCTACAAAGGGCAAAAATGGCTTGAAAGAATTGCGGAAATGTTGAAGCTGGTTGGGCTTTATGAGTATAAAAATGCAATTCCAAGAGAACTTTCAGGTGGAATGAAGCAGAGAGTGGGCATTGCCCGTGCTCTTGTATATGATCCTGATGTAATTCTTATGGACCAGCCATTCAGCGCACTGGATGCAATTACCAGAAATCTGCTTGCAAATGAATTTCTTTCAATATGGAAAAAAACAAAGAAGACCTTTGTCATGGTTACCAATGATCTGCATGAGGCTATATTGTGCGGTCAGCGTGTTTTGTTTTTCTCAACAGACCAGGATGTAAAACCGGAAATAATTGATATTGATATACCATCTGAGGAAAGAAACCAGGATATTGTTTTTAATAAGCGGTATAAAGAGCTCAGATCTGATCTGCAGCAGTATGTGTAACTGATAAATACACTAATATGATTGTCGAAAATCTATTAGTTAGTATGAAGGGGTGTCTTTTTAGTTTAATGTTTTAGATTCATGAAAGGGCGGTTTTAAAATTTGAAAATCAGTAAATCAAATAATATTCTGGCTCCTTTGATTATTTTAGTCATTATCTTTGGCTTAGTTGAGTTGATAGTAAGGGGGCTTAATTTGCCGGAAACAGTATTGCCGGCGCCAAGTGAAATAATTTTAGCGCTTGTGACAAATTTTCGTGTTGACATTTGGCCTCACATGCTATGGACACTTAGAATAATAGGTTTGGGGCTGCTAATTGGCATACCGGTTGGATTATTGTTTGCTGCCGTATTTTCCCAGTTCAATATACTTGTAAGTGCAACAACACCGCTGATACTTATACTTGTAACAACACCGCTTATTACCATTGTCCCTTTATTTATGCTGTGGGTAGGTTTTAATCCTGGTCTCAGATTCATAATTGTTGTTATACAGGTTGTTCCAATAGTTTTATTAAACACATTAACAGGATTCAGAAAAGTGCAGCTGAAATATCTTGAACTTTCAAGGGGTTATGGAGCTTCAAAATTGCAGACTTTTATAAAAATAACTTTTCCTAATGCCTTGCCCCAGGTTTTTACCGGCATAAAATTAGGCTGCATTTTTTCAACAATTGCTACAATAAGCACAGAGTTTGTGGGAGGCAAAGTTGGTCTTGGATACAGAGTTCTATATTTTTCGAGCATGCTTGAAACAGCCCTTGTATATGCAGTTATAATATGCATTGGCGCAATCGGGTTTATACTTTATTCAATTGTTAATATGCTTGAGAAAAGGGTTGTAACATGGATAATTTAGGAAAAAGCACATTCTGTAAGAGGTGTTTTATTTGAATTCAACTAAAATAAAGCTGGATAAAATAAATAAAATTTTTAAAACTAGAAGGCAGACAATACACGCTTTATCAGATATTAATATTGAAGTATATGATAATGAGTTTATATCAATTGTCGGGCCCTCTGGCTGCGGCAAGTCGACAATAATAAGAATTATAAATGATATAATAAAACCTACTTCCGGAAGTGTCTATATAGATGGAAAAGAATTCGGCAAGAAAGTTTCCCGGGATGTCATCCGTAAAATGGGTTTTATATTTCAGCAACCCAACCTTTTACCCTGGCTTACAGTTAAAGGCAATATTGAACTTCCCTTAAAGATTTTTGGAGTTTACAGTAAAAAATCCACTGAAAAGACGGAAGAACTTCTTGAGATGATGGGTTTGCAGGAATATAAAAATGCATACCCTTCAGAGCTTTCAGGTGGAATGACTCAGCGCGTAGGAGTTTTAAGGGCAATGATACATGAACCTGAAATACTCCTGATGGATGAGCCTTTTGGTTCGCTCGATGAGAAACTTCGTGAGCAGATGGATATCAAATTGCTTGATATATGGCAAAAACTGCACCAGACAATAG
>JACVJB010000204.1 GCA_015711775.1 Actinomycetota bacterium
TGATTTTCCTTGTGCTTTTAAGCCTATTTTCACTTATCTTCTGGTATTCAGATAATTTTTATTTATTTCTTATACTCTTTATGTTTATGGGTCTTTTCGGTATTTCAATTAATACAATTGCAGATGCTGCAGTATCAGATACATTTAAAGACAAAAAAGGCTATTATTTAAATATTGCTCATATTTTTTTCGGGCTCGGCGCTTTAACTTCACCAATAATATTTAACCTGGTTTATGCTTCAACAGGAGATTTCAGGACAGTCTATTTTGTGCTTTTTATAGTTTCTGCAGTAACTGTTTATCTGGTCATAGTTGCAAGATACCCGTCTGTAAATGATGAAAAAATAAAACCCGTATATTTAATGGAGCTGATTAGAAATCCCCGGTTTGTTTATCTATGCATTTTTGGCCTTCTGTCAATGGGTTCAATGCATTCAATATCAGGCTGGATACCAACACTTTTCCAGAAATACTTTGGTGTTTCCAGCCAAATATCAAACTACTCTCTTTCTTTTTTCTGGATGGCAATAGTAGCAGGAAGAATTATCACAGCATTTTTATCAAGAAAATACAGGACTTTAAACCTTCTAAAAGTTATGAATATATTATTGTTTTTTATTCTTTTAATTTCATTTTTTCTTCAAAATCCTGTTTGGCTGCTTGCCGATTACATGATTTTTGGTGTTTTAATTGGTGGAATATTTCCGCTTATTATTGCCTACAGCGCAGAAGTCTCTCCAAGATACAGCACCACAAGGATCGCAGTGATTTTTTCTTTTACAGCGATGGGGATGTTTCTAATGCCAGCCCTTACGGGCCTGCTCTCAGAATATTTTCCAATTTATAAAGTAATTGCAGCAGGCGCAGTATCTTTTCTTGCATATATTTTTATATTTAAAAAGAAATTCAGTTAGATTTATTTATAAAAATTTTAACTCCTTAAAGACTACAACAAGAAATATAAAGATAATTAAGGCATGCAGGTGTTCTTCAGCAGAGGCAAAAGTTTTTTATCAATTGTTATCTCATCAGCCTCCAGCTCTTCTTTAAAAAGATACCAGTTTTCCTTATGCTCTAAATAATCGCCTGGCGAAATATTTTTAAATTCTCCAAGTGTTTCTATTTCAAGTATGTCCGCATCTGTATATAGCTCTGTGTTTACTCCAAAATCAGGATAAACTGCATCAGATTTATAAGGGTAGCGTTTTACAAATACCTGGCCGTTTAAATGATATGCTGCCCAGCCCTGAGTATTTAATACGCCTATTTTTTGCCTTGTCTGATTTTTTGAATCCTGTCTTAACTGAATATATTTTCTTCCCCATGTCCATCTGGGATCATTCATTGCAGTATAACCCCATAAAACTATTGGCCTTGCAGGCGTCAATTTTTCTTCCCAGGAAATATAGGGCTCCTGAGCAATTATACCGCACCCTCCGAGATTCATTACACTTAAAATCCACGGCGCAAGCGCAATATCCCACAATGTCCTGTTATAAATTCTATAAATAATATTTACAGAACCATTGTCCGGATTAAATTTGACTCTTACTTCTTTTTGCATCCCGGTTTGTTTTTCAACATCCTGTATTAATTTAATAAATTCTCCCTCCCGGCTAAACTGCACAGATTCATTGTCGGGATTGTAGGTCCTGGATTTTTCTTCGGGAGCATGCCAGAATCTAGTCCCTCCATATAGCCTGTAGTCACTTCCTCCAGTCTTTCCGGACTGTTCTTCAAATTCCCTGAAAAGATTCTGCTGGCCAGTATAACCATATCTTATCAGCCGTGGACCTATATCTGTAGTTATAATAAGTTCTTTTTCTTCATTTGAAAGCCTTAAACAGTTATGCCAGCCTTTGTAGCTGTATTTTTCTTCAAATTCCACGGTTTCCTCCCTGTAAAATTAAAAAACTTTTTAAAGCCTAAAGCCTGAAAATCATCTCCTCTGGCCTTAAATCTCTCCCAAGCTCAACAACTTTCTTTGTAAAGCTTGCAACAACCAGTTCCTCATTTGTGGGTATGACAAATATCTTTGCCTTTGATTCAAATGAGTAATCAGCAGATATCATGCCCTGTCCGCCGCCTATTTCGTTATTGCGCATATCATCAAGTTTAATGCCCATAAATTCAAGCCCCTCAAGAAGCCTCTGCCTTATTTTTGCATTTTTCTCACCAATTCCACCACTTAAAACCAGGCAGTCCACGCCACCCATAATAGCAGCAAAAGAACCTATATATTTTCTTATGCCATCTATGTATGCATCAACAGCAATCCTTGCCCTTTTATTGCCCTCCTCGCTGGCTTTAAGAATCTCTCTGAAGTCTTCAGTTCCGATTCCTGCAATACCTTTAAGCCCGGCATTATTGGATATCTCAGATTGCGCCTCTTCAACTGAAAGACCAAGCTCTTTCATTGCATACAATAAACCTGTACCGTCAACATCCCCGCTTCTTGTCCCCTGGAAAAGTCCTGAGTTTGGGGAAAAGCTCATGCTTGTATCAATGGATTTGCCGTTTTTAACAGCACATACTGAACTTGAACCTCCAAGGTGTATTGTTACAAGCCTTATGTTTTCACTATCCATAAGTTTAAAAGCCATAGCTGAAAGATATCTGTGCGAAGAGCCATGAAAGCCGAATTTTTTTATTCCGAGCTTTTCATACCACTCCCATGGAAAACTAAGCGGCCTCCTGAATTCAGGTATTGAATAATGAAATGACGGCTCAAATACGCCAACCATTGGCACATTAAGTATTTTACTGAATATGCCTATGGATTCTATATAGGGGATATTATGCACAGGAGCAACAAATGCATATTTCTGCATTTCGGCAAGAATAGCTGGCGTTAGCATATTTGCGCCATTGGTTTGGCCAAGGATACATTTAAAACCCATTGCCTGTATATCAGATGGTTTTGTAATGACATTATTCTTTACGTACCAGTCAAGCGCAAGATTTATGGAAGCCTCAAGACCAAAAATATTGACCGATTCCTTTTCAGTCGGGTTATCTTTTATGCTGTGCGTAAAAGTTGACTCCCCTTCAGATTTAATCCTGTCAATATTTGCCTCCCCAAGGATTTTTATTTCATTATTGCCTGAAATTTCTATAATCTTGCTTTTAAAAGATGTGCTGCCTACATTTCCTATCCCTATAATCATTTGAATCCTTTCTTAATGCTGTTTAAAGTTAAATATAGTCTTTTAGTTTATTGCTTTCTGCCATTTAACCTCCCGGAATAATATAACAGATATGCTTTTTCATTAAAAGACAGGTCTTTTGCATATATAGGTTTAAGTTGTTCTCAAGACTGCAAATTATTTTTAATATAAATAAAAACTTTTATTTTAAAAGAG
>JACVJB010000205.1 GCA_015711775.1 Actinomycetota bacterium
TATCAGTTGAATAAATGCAAAATCAAACAGCCCAAGTATAATTGCAAAAAATATAAGCGTTACTATAACAACAATGGTGTATGTAAAGAGCGCCTTCTTTGAGGGCCAGGTAACCCTTTTAAGCTCGTGCGCAACGTCCCTGAAAAACTTTGCTATTTTTTTTGGAAGAGATATAAAAAACTGCTTCCAGTTAATTTTTTTCTTAGGAGGCGCTGCCGGGGGTTTCCTGTCTTTTGACGCCCTTTCCATAACTGTCTTTGGCCTGTATTTAAATGGAACTTTCTTTTTTGCCATAATTTATTCTCTTTTTATTTTATTTTTAATTAAACTATATTTAAAACCATTATTCTTTTTGAAACTGCTCCCGGAAATACTATTATAAGTGGCAGGGCTGGAGGGACTCGAACCCCCAACACCCGGTTTTGGAGACCGGTGCTCTACCATTGGAGCTACAGCCCTAAAAAACCAGACGTTCTTGCCCATTTACTGCTTTTAACAGGCAGGGCAAAGCCTACTTGGTCTCCTTATGGTTTGTATGTTTTTTACACCACTTGCAATATTTTTTTATCTCAATCTTTTCAGGATCATTTTTCTTGTTTTTCATGCTGCTGTAATTTCTTCTTTTGCACTCTCCACAAGCAAATGTTACTATCTGTCTCAAAGCATGTCTCCATTTCAATATAATTTGTCAACTGATTTTATTATTGGAACAGTAAGCGCAAACAGTTAAGTTACCATTAACTGCAACAGTTGTCAATAAGAATATATTCCCGGCTTATTCCAGTATCTTTATAATACTTCCTGCGCCTATTGTCCTTCCGCCTTCACGTATAGCAAACCTCAGTCCCTCTTCCATAGCTATGGGGGTAATAAGCTTTACTTCCATTTCAGTGTTATCGCCCGGCATTATCATCTCAACGCCTTCAGGAAGCGTAACGTCTCCTGTTACATCAGTTGTCCTGAAGTAAAACTGGGGCCTATAGCCTTTAAAGAACGGCGTGTGGCGCCCTCCCTCTTCCTTTGACAGTATATAGACCTGGGCTTTAAAATATGAATGAGGAGTAATTGAGCCCGGTTTTGCTACAACCTGGCCTCTTTCAACCTCGTCTTTTGTGGTGCCGCGAAGAAGAAGGCCCACATTGTCTCCTGCCTGGCCCTCATCTAAAAGTTTTCTGAACATTTCAACGCCTGTTACTACTGTCTTTGCTGTTTTGGGCCTAATTCCCACAATATCAACTGTTTCTCCAACTGTTACTTTGCCTCTCTCAATTCTTCCTGTAACAACTGTTCCTCTTCCTGTTATTGAGAATATATCTTCAATTGGCATAAGGAAGGGCTTATCTATATCTCTTACCGGTGTGGGTATGTATCTGTCCACTTCGCTCATAAGCTCAAATATGGCATTACATGATGGGCATTCGGTTTTTCCGCATCCGCATTCCATAGCTTTAAGAGCTGAACCTTTTACTATTGGTATCTCATCGCCCGGAAATTCATATTCGGTTAAAAGATCTCTTACTTCAAGCTCTACAAGCTCTATTAGCTCAGGATCATCTACCATGTCTACTTTATTTAAAAATACTACTATATAGGGAACTCCGACCTGGCGGGCAAGCAGTATGTGCTCTCTTGTTTGGGGCATGGGCCCGTCTGCTGCTGATACTACAAGTATTGCTCCGTCCATCTGGGCTGCTCCTGTTATCATGTTCTTTACATAGTCGGCATGTCCCGGGCAGTCAACGTGGGCATAGTGACGGTTGTCTGTTTCATATTCAACGTGAGCTATTGCTATTGTTATTCCTCTCTCGCGCTCCTCAGGGGCGTTATCAATCGAATCAAAGCTTCTTGCCTCTACATTTAGTCCCTTTGATTTAAGGCACAGGGTAATAGCTGATGTAAGAGTGGTTTTGCCATGGTCAACATGGCCTATTGTGCCTATGTTTATGTGAGGCTTTGTCCTTTCAAATTTTGCTTTTGCTGCCATTATATTTTCCTTTCTTTAAATGTTTAAATAATTAATTATGGTAGCGGTGATTGGATTCGAACCAATGACATCACGGGTATGAACCGTGTGCTCTGACCACCTGAGCTACACCGCCACAACGCAAACATTAATTTTACAATAAAATCGAATTCTATTAAAGAACAGATTTGCTGTCAATTGAAGTTTTTAAATTCTGATGTTCTTCAATTTTGAACCAGAAAACAAAAAGTTCTTTTTCAAATTCTCTGTAGTTTTTATATTCGTTTTGAATAATATTCCAGAATCTGCCGTTATGCTTTTTTTGCTTCAAATGTGCAGTTTCATGGAAAATAATATACCTGATTAAATAATCAGGCAGATACTGCATTTTTTTATTTATAGAAATATATAATTTTTCTATTTTTTCCTTTTCTTCTTTTATGCTTGCCCATTTTGTTTTCATTGTCCTTAAACTTATCCTCAGAGTCTTATATTTTTTTATTTCAGGCTGAGCTGAGATATAATCAGTAATAAATTTTCTAAATTCCTTTAAGCTCCTGTTTTGCAATATAACTTTTGCCGAATTATTTCTGCACTCTTGAATAAAATCTTCTTTATCTTCTATCCATTTACAGTATTTACTGATAAGAGAATCGCAATTATAATCAGGCGGCACTATAGCAATCAGCTTTCCTGTCTTAAATTCAAGCCTTGGATTTTTTATATTTCTATATACTATTTCATATGAATTAGAGTCTCTTTTTAAAGATTCAACTGAAATTGCGCTCATTATATTTTATCTGCTCCATAATTTTATCAAATAATTTATTCATCTCAGCAATACTTAAGCTATAATTTACTTTTAAATTTCTTACGAGTTTTCTCACCTGGCGCTCCGCTTTTTTCACTTCTGTAATCTGATTATACCAGCCGTTAAAAAGAAAACTCTGGAGGTTTTTATTAAGCTCTCTAATATCTGCCAGCAGCTCCTTGCGGCTGAATTCTATATTGCTTCCTGCAAGGCTGCCTTCAATTATAAGAAAAATTGAATACTCAACATTATTAAGCTCAAGCTTTTTCTGTCTTTTTGATATATCAGTAATTAATGAGATTATTTTAAGCCCTTCAGCATATATCCGGTCATAGTTTTTAGTTTTCTCGCTCCATAACTTTAGAAGCCTTTCAACTTTCTGCACAAGTGATTCATAAACAGGATTTTTATTTTTATCAACAAGCACAAATTTGTTTAAAGTGAATAAAATATTTGCCGCCTGTTCTTTTCTGTCCCTGAGCTTCTCATGCAGATTATTTAAGTAGTCTTCATCAAAATCAATATACGGCATTTTATCATTTATATTTTTTACTTCTGTTGACTGATGTATAAATTTTACAGT
>JACVJB010000206.1 GCA_015711775.1 Actinomycetota bacterium
GTTGATGATCCTCAGAATTTATTGAAAGAGGGAGATGTAGTTACTATTGTGGAAACCAGGCCCTTAAGCAAAACAAAAAGGTGGAGAATTCTTGAGGTAGTCAAAAAAGCCGAATAGCGCCTGAATGTAAGTTTCTGTCTGCCGGCTTATAAACAGAGACAGAATATCTGTTTGCGCAATGGTGGTTTTAAACAGTTGTAGGGAAGGGTTTAGAAAGATGATTCAACAATATACTAGAGTAAATGTTGCAGATAATACTGGGGCAAAGGTATTGTCGGTTATTACAGTTCTTGGCGGGACAAGCAGAAAAGTTGCCAGGATAGGCGATATATTTACAGCAACCGTTAAGATTGCAAATCCGGGCGGAGTTGTAAAGAAAAGCGATGTTATAAAGGCAGTGCTTGTAAGATGCAGAAAAGAGTACAGGCGAAAAGACGGCTCTTACATAAGATTTGATGATAATGCTGCCGTAATAATAGATAACCAGAATAACCCCAAGGGTACCCGTATATTTGGCCCGGTGGCAAGAGAGTTAAGAGAAAAGAATTTTATGAAAATCATTTCACTGGCGCCGGAAGTTATTTAGGAGAAGTTTATTTTTAGGAGAAGCTAAAATGTTAAAGATTAAAGAAAATGATAAGGTTAAAATACTGCAGGGAAAAGACAGGGGCAAGGTAGGCAAGGTTTTAAGAGTTGAGCCTGCAAAAGACAATGTATATATTGAAGGTGCCAATATTGTAAAAGTGCATACAAGGTCAAAAAAACAGGGCCAGCCAGGCGGAATAATAAGCAAGGAAGGACCGATACATATTTCAAATGTTTCTGTGGTATGCCCTAATTGCGGAAAACCGGCAAGAATTGGTTTTGATACAACAAAGGATTCTGGAAATAAAGTCAGAGTATGCAAGAAGTGCGGAGGACAGTTTTAATGATACCTAGATTCAAAGAAAAATATAATAAAGACATCATACCCCAGTTGCTTGATGAATTAAAATACAAAAATATTATGCAGGTGCCGAAATTAAAGAAGATTACTGTTAATATGGGAATGGGATCCGCTCTACAGAATCCTAAGGAGCTTGAAGGGGCAGTAAGCGATCTCTCAAAGATAACGGGCCAGAAACCTGTAATTACAAAAGCCCGCAAGTCAATTGCAAGCTTTAAATTAAGGCAGGGCAACTCCATAGGATGCATGGTCACATTGCGTGGAAACAGGATGTATGAATTTTTAGACAGGCTTTTAAGCGTGGCAATTCCAAGAATAAGAGACTTCAGAGGGCTGCCTTCAAAAAGTTTTGACGGCAGGGGCAATTATACGCTCGGCATTAAAGAGCAGACCATTTTTCCTGAGGTTGATTATGAAAGCATCATAAGCACAAAAGGGATGAATATTACAGTGGTCACATCTGCAAAATCAAATAAGGAAGCGCTGCTGCTGCTTGAGAAGTTCGGGTTTCCTTTCAGGAAATAGCAGTAGTTTAATAATTAATAAAAGTAACTTTCTTAAACACTATTTGGTTAAATTATAAAAATGCAGGAATTATTTAAGGAAAGATTTATCAGGAGGATTTTTATTGGCTAAGAAATCTCTAATAGCTAAACAAAAAAGACCGGCAAAATTTCAAGTCAGAGTTTATCACAGATGCAACAGGTGCGGCAGGCCAAGAGCATATTACAGGAAATTCGGCCTCTGCAGGATTTGTCTGCGTGAACTGGCTTATGAAGGAAAAATTCCTGGACTAACAAAGTCCAGTTGGTAAAAAGGAGGATAAATGTCTGTTTCAGATCCTATAGCGGATATGTTAACAAGAATTAGGAATGCAATTAAGGCAAGATTTGACGATGTGGTAATGCCGTCTTCAAAGCTGAAAGCCCAAATAGCAAAACTTATGCTTGAAGAAGGATATATAAATAGGTATGAGGTTATTGACGGTGAGAATTCCGGTGATATTTTAAAGATCTCTTTAAGCTATAATAAAAAAACCGGCGTTATAACAGGACTTAAAAGAGTAAGCAAGCCGAGCCTTCGCGTTTATTGCGAAAAAGAAAAAATACCATCAGTTATGGGCGGGCTTGGTACAGTTGTGATTTCTACTTCAAAGGGCGTTATGTCAGGAAAAAGTGCGCGGGATCTTGGTATTGGCGGAGAAGTGCTCTGCTATATATGGTAGAAATTAACGGGAATGTTTTCTTAATAAATAGAGGGCGGTTTTCTCAAGAATAAAAAAGGAAAGATTATTAGAAAGTTAAAAAATTAATAAATATTTTAAAGATTGGTTTTTATTTAAGGGGGATTTAAATTGTCAAGGGTTGGCAAAAAACCTATTTTAGTTCCTTCGGGAGTGGAAATAAATATAGATAAAAATTCAGTAACTGTAAAAGGTAAGCTTGGCCAGTTAAAACATGAGGTGGATGAAGGCATAAAAGTGGATTATAGCCAAGGGCAAATAGTGCTTTCACCGTTTTCGGATTCCAAAAGGCTTGCCGGTATGCACGGACTTTACAGGAATCTTCTGAGCAATATGGTTACCGGCGTAAATGAAGGATTTGAAAAAACTTTAAAAATTATAGGCGTTGGATACAGGGCTTCAAAAAAAGGCGAGGATCTTGAAATACTTGCAGGCTATTCAAACCCTGTCATTTTCAAGAAACCTCAGGACATTTCATTTGAAATGCCGGATAACACGACAATAGTGGTAAAAGGAATAGATAAGCAGAGAGTCGGCCAGGTTGCTGCAGACATAAGGGATATAAGGAAACCCGAGCCTTATAAAGGTAAGGGCATAAGATATCTTAATGAAGCAGTAAGAAAGAAAGTCGGCAAAGCTGCGTCATCTGCAAAAGGCGGCAAGTAAGGAGTTATAAGTGAAAAGCAGGACAATAAGAAAAGATATAAACTTAAGGAGAAAAACAAGAGTTGCATATAAAGTCGGATTAAACAGCGACAGGCCAAGACTTTATGTTTTCAGGTCAAACAAGTATATTTATGCCCAGATTATTGATGATGTAGAAGGCCGGACGCTTGTGTCTGCTTCCAGTCTAGAGCCGTCAATTCGGGAACTGGCCGCATCTGAAACCAAGACCGAGCAGGCCAAGCGAATCGGTAAAATAATTTCCGAGCGGGCGGTTGCGTCTGGAATTGATAAGGTCGTTTTTGATCGCAACGGCTTTTTATATCATGGCAGGGTAAAAGCCGTATCCGATGGCGCCCGGGAGGGAGGATTGAATTTTTAATATGAAACAAAGCAAAAACGAAGGAGGCAAATCCTTGTCGAAGCAGGATGCGGCTGATAGCCAATTTATCGATAAAGTGGTTCATATTAACCGGGTTGCGAAAGTCG
>JACVJB010000207.1 GCA_015711775.1 Actinomycetota bacterium
ATCCGGCAGTGTAAGTGTTAATGAAAGAACCGCTGATAAACCAGGACAGATAATTAAAGATGATGCAAAGATAAGCATTCAAAAATCCATGCCTTATGTATCGCGAGGCGGGCTGAAGATTGAAGGCGCTTTCAGGGATTTTAAAATAAGCGCCGTAGGTAAAAAAGTTATCGATATAGGAGCCTCAACAGGAGGATTTACAGATTTTTTATTGCAGAATAAAGCATCTGCAGTTATAACCATAGACGTTGGCTATGGAATACTTGCATGGAAACTGAGAAATAATCCTGCAGTTACAGTAATGGAGAGAACAAATGTAAGAAACGTTAAAAAGGAAGATCTTCCATACATTGCTGATCTTGCTGTTGCAGATGTTTCTTTTATTTCAATAAAAAAAATATTTGAAAAAATATGCCAGTTTACAAAAGATGGAGGGGAAATACTGCTTCTAATAAAACCGCAGTTTGAAGCAGAGCGATCTGATATAGGGCAAAAAGGCATAATAAAAGATACTGATGTTCACAAAAAAGTTTTAATAAGTGTCCTGGATTTTGTACTTGGTTTTGAATGCAGTTTACAAGGGATTGCCTTTTCCAGAGTAAGAGGAGCAAAAGGTAATATCGAATACTGGGCTTATTTAAAAAAAATAAAAAATAAAATTTCTGCAACTTCTTCAGATATTAAAAATTCTTGTAATAATTATGATAAAATAGTAAATGACACAATACGAAAAGCAATAAACTTTTTTAAATTATGAAAAAAATTGGCCTTATTTCCAATAATAAAAATAAAAAAGCCGTTATTATAGCAAAAGAGGCTTATGATTATCTGAAAAGTAAAAATGCTGTAGTTTTGCTGCTGGCCGATGATACGATGCCATTAAAATATCACCTGCCTGCTGTATCAACAGAAAAGCTCAGAGCAGATATTGACTATCTAATCTCTGTCGGTGGTGACGGAACTTTTTTAAGAGCCGCCCATTACTGTTTTAAAAGGCAGATTCCTGTTATGGGAATAAATGTAGGCAAACTGGGTTTTTTGGCAGAGATTGCAAGAGACGATTATATAAAAGCTATTGATAGCCTGATTGATGATTCTTTTAAGATTGAGGAAAGGATGCTTATTGAGCTCGATATTAAAGATAAAGCAGGCAGCTCCAAAAAAAACTGCCAGAAGCTTCTTGCCTTAAATGAATTTGTCATTTCAAGAAATGCAGCGGGTAAAATACTAGATATTGAAATAATTATTAATGGATTTGTTTTCAATGAAATAAGGGCAGACGGTATCATAGTTTCAACTCCCACGGGTTCAACTGCATATTCACTTTCAGCAGGCGGGCCGATAGTTGATCCTGGAAGTAGCCTTATAATAGTTACTCCAATCTGTCCGCACAGCCTTTTTTCAAGAAGTACAGTAATTTCACCTGAAAATAATTTAAGTATCAGGCTTAAGAGCAAAAACGGCAGGGATATTTTAAGCTCCGATGGCGTCAGGCAGAATACGGAGCTTGATGAGGGAGATGAGCTTGTATTTAAAAAATCTGCGCTTAAACTGAAACTTATAACTTTTAATGAAAATCTTTTTTTTAAAGTATGTAAAGAAAAATTAATTAAATAGACGTATTTATGTTAAAAGAATTACAGGTAAAAAATTTTGCTATAATTGATGACATAAGCGTTAAATTCGGCACCGGATTAAATATTTTAACAGGCGAAACCGGTGCGGGTAAAACTTTAATAGTAGAAGCAATAAACATGCTCTCAGGCGACCGCGCCGACAGCAGCCTTATTCGGGACGGACAGGAAAAGCTCACGGTACAGGGTTATTTTGACCTCAGCAAAAGCAAAAAATCAATTGATTTTCTAAAAAATGAAAACCTGGCTGACAGTGATGATGATTTTAGCGAGGTTGTCATCACAAGAGAAATAAGCAGACAGGGCAAAAACAGGGCTTTTATAAACGGCGTATTTACGCAGGCAGGTACATTAAAACTGTTAAGCGACTGTTTTCTTGACATGCATGGCCAGCATGATCACCAGTATCTTCTTGATGCGTCAACCCATATTGAAATAATAGACAGCTTTAAAAAAAATGAAATAGAACCGCTAAAGCAAAGCTATAAAGCTGCTTATGATAGCTTTATCGAGTCTGCAAGAGAACTTGTAGAGCTTAAAAAACTTAAGATGCAAAAGGATGCCATACTGCAACAACTTAAGTCAGAACTTGATGAAATAGATAGTTTAAATCTTGCTGATAATGAAGAGTATGAGCTTGAAAATGAGAAAAATATACTGAAAAACCATGAAAAAATATTCAGGATATGTTCAGCGCTTTTAAACAGCTTAAACGGCTCAGAAGGCGGAAATCCGCCACTGGTGGAAGAATTTGCAGTTTTTATAAAAAATATTTCTGAACTTTCGGAAATAGACAAGAAGTTCGAAAGATTTTCTCTTGAGCTTTTAAATGTCTATCCATCGCTTGCAGAACTATCTGTATTTTTAAAGGATTATACCAAGAATTTTGGATTCAGCGCAGAAAGGCTTGATGCCATACAGGAAAGATTGTATAAAATTGCAGAAATAAAAAGAAAATATGCCATGGATATTAACGGAATAAATAAATATGCGGCAGGCATAAAAAAAGACATAATGGAGTTTGAAGACCTTGATGAAGAAATCGGGCGCCTGCAGCAGCAATACAGGTTAAAAAGAGATATACTTGCAGAATATGCTATTAAACTTTCAAATGAAAGAAAAGCGGCAATTGTGCTGCTTGAAGATGAAGTAAAAAAACAACTTAGGGATTTAAATTTCAAATCACCCCAATTTGAGGTGAACCACTGGTATAATGAATCTGGCTCCGGAGGCGCGCTTATAGAAGTAAACGGGCAAAAAATAAAACCTTCTGCAAATGGCATTGACTCGGCTGAATTCCTTATATCGCTAAATGCAGGACAGGGTGTTAAACCGTTAAAAAAAATTGCCTCAGGCGGGGAAATATCAAGGATAATGCTTGCCCTTAAATCAATAATAAGCGGCAAGGATAATATCGTGACAATGATATTTGATGAAATAGATACCGGAATAGGGGGCGCTGCAGGCATTATAACTGGAAAGAAACTGCATGATATATCTGAGAAATGCCAGGTTTTGTGCATAACTCACCTTCCGCAGATTGCAGCTTTTGCCAGGCATCATTATTTCATTGAAAAAATAACAGATGAGAGCAGAACAAAAATAAAGATATTAAAAATTGAAGAACAGCAAAGGATAAAAGAAATATCAAGAATGCTTAGCGGTATGGCAGATAGTGAGATTGCAAAAAAAC
>JACVJB010000208.1 GCA_015711775.1 Actinomycetota bacterium
TAATGTACAGGTAGATCCACTGGATTTTCTTCCATAATTTAAATTTTTTTAAAACAGATTTTTAAAATATACAAATGTCTTTGCCCCGGTATTTATATGCCATATTTATACCTGTTCTGTATTTCTTTTATACCCTGCCTGGTTTTCGGGCTGTAACCTTTCAGCTTTATAATATTTTCATGCACTGCATCAATAATACTATCTTTCAAAGGAAAGAAAAGCTCTTCAAGCTCTGCAGCTGGCGTTATCCAGTTTCTTGAACCCATTACTGCCGGAGGGGCATCAAGAAGATCAAAGGCAAATTTTGTAATATTTGAAGCGACATTATGCATATAGGACCCCCGCTCAACAGCCTCAGATCCCAGCAGCACTTTTCCTGTTTTTTTAACTGATTCTATCAGCATCTCATAATTAAGCGGAACAATGCTTCTTAAGTCTATTACTTCTGAGCTTATATTGTAATCCCCCTCAAGAATTTCAGCAGCATCCAGGGCAGTGTAAAGGAAGGGGCCGGAGCATATTATTGTAATGTCTTTCCCCTGCCTTTTTATTGCCGGCTGGCCAAATTCGATTTCATAGTACTGCTCAGGGACACCGTCTCTGCAAAACATTTCAGGGTAATGGTAAATTTTCTGGCTTTCAAAAAAAATTACAGGGTCGCATTCTGACAAGGCTTTATTCATGAGCCCTTTTGCATCATAAGGCGTTACAGGATAAACTGCTTTAAGCCCCGGTATATGATTTATTATTGCTGACCAGTCCTGTGAATGCTGTGCCCCGTACTTGGCACCCACTGAAATCCTTAAAACAACAGGCATCTTAAGTATACCTGCAGACATGCTCTGCCATTTTGAAAGCTGGTTGAATATTTCATCGCCTGCCCTGCCCATAAAATCACAATACATGAGCTCACATACGGCTCTTCCACCTTCCAGCCCATAGCCTACTGAAGCTCCAACAATACCGGCTTCTGATATGGGTGAGTTAAAAAGCCTGTGATACGGAAGGGCCTCGGTCATGCCCTGGTATACTGCAAAGGCGCCGCCCCAGTCCCTGTTCTCTTCGCCAAAGGCGATCATGGTAGGGTCGTTATAAAAGCGGTGCATCATTGCTTCAAAAATACCATCCCTGATATTATATGCCTTAGCTGGCGAAACAGGTTTTCCCTCACTATCAAAACTTTTGCGTATCTTATTCTTAATCTGTTTTACTCTTGGATTTTCATAAAGGGGAGTGTTTACTTCAGGTTCCGAAAAGCTAAGTTTTCCAGCTTTTTTATTTGAAAACATTACAGTTGAAATAAATTCTGAGCCTGTCTCAAGACGGGGAGATATTTCAAGGTCCGACGCCATCTTAAACATTGCAAATACCACATTATCTGCTGATAGTTTTATATTTGCCAGCTTTTCTTTGCTAACAATTTTATTTCTTATAATCTTTTCTTTAAAAGCATTTATTGCATCCACATTTTCCCATTTCTTTATCTCATCCTTTGTTCGGTAGCTTGAAGCGTCCGAAGGCGAGTGCCCGCTTATGCGGTATGTAACTGTATCAAGAAGAACTGGCCCAAGTCCATTAAGAATAACCTCCCTTTTTCGCTTAAATGCATCTATTACTGCAAGTGGGTCATATCCATTAATTCTTTCTGAGTGCAGTTGATCCGGATTAATCCCTGCGCCAAGGCGGGCAAGAATTTTATATCCCATTGTTTCACCGCTTGTTTGACCTCCCATTCCATAATGATTATTCATGCAATTAATAATAAGTGGAAGGCCGCCTCCAAGACTTTGGTCCCACAGGGTCCTGTACTGATCCATGGTTGCAAAACATATTCCTTCCCAGACTGGGCCGCATCCAAAAGAAGCATCACCTATATTAATAACTACAATTCCTTTTTTACGGTTTATCCGTTTAAACAGGGCGGCCCCGGTCCCTATAGGGCCTGAGCCACCAACAATTGCATTATTCGGGTAAATGCCGAATGGCGGAAAAAACACATGCATTGAACCGCCAAGGCCCCTGTTTAGCCCGGTATTTCTTGCAAATATTTCCGCATAAGCGCCATAAAGCAGGAATTTTTCAGCAAGTTCTTTTACACTGCCTTCATGGTTTTTTTGCACTACATCGAGTATAATACCGTCAATATATGACTTCATTATTTCCTGGAGCGCCTCATTATCCATCTTTCTTATTGCAGACAGGCCCTTGGCAAGCACTTCCCCATGGCTTCTGTGAGATCCAAATATATGGTCATCCTGGTCAAGGGTAAAAGCCTGGCCGACTGCTGCAGCTTCCTGGCCTATTGAAAGATGTGCGGGTCCCTTATGGTCATACCGCACATCCCTGTAAGAGCCTTCCTTTTTTATTTTTTCCAGTATCGTTTCAAATTCGCGCAGTATGCACATATCGTGATATATATCTTCAAAATCCTGGGGTGAAAATATTTTCTTCTCTTCCTCAATAGTCTTGCTGTATTTATTTACATCTATTGAGTTAAAATTAATTTTGCCTTTTTTTAAAATATCTTCCGGCAGTATTTCAATTGATTTTGTCATTTTTCTTGAACCCTTTCCGTTATCAAAATAAAAGTTAGATTCGATTTAAGCGCCTGCCCGGTTATTGTCCAAAAGACCACAAAACTATTGCCTCGAAATAGGTTTTTCCAGTCAGGATATAAATTATTCTGCATGTTTAACAGAAATATCTGCAAACAATAATTAGCAAACCAAATTATATTCTAATATATCTTTTTTGTTAATCCGGAAAATTAATTATAATTATTTATCAAAATGATATGTAAAAAGTTTATAAATAATGTTAAAATAAATCTAATTTATATATATTTATATATTTTCTATTCTATTGAATTGATCACACTGTATTTTTAATGGAAAGACTTGTATTCTTCAATACAAAAGGTGGAACAGGCAAAACTACAATATGCTTTAACTACGGTTGGTACCTGGCAAAAAATTATAATAAAAAAGTTTTATTTCTTGATTTCGACCCCCAGGTGAGCCTGGTGCAGTCCTTATTTAAAAAAGCGGCAATCCCTAAAAACAGGTGCCTTGAAAACTTTATAGTTTCTTCACTTGAAAATAATGATATAGAGTTCGATGACTATATAATAAAAGCAGATAAAAATATTGATGTCCTGCCAAGCTCAAACAATATTTCACTGCTTGAAGAGTTTTTAACGGAGCATCTCCTTGAAAAAACCCGGCAGAGCGGTGATGTTTATCATGCCTGGCACAGGAATTTAACTATTAAAAATGCCCTGGAGAAGCACCTGGACACAAAAACTTATGACTATGTATTGATTGATTC
>JACVJB010000209.1 GCA_015711775.1 Actinomycetota bacterium
GAACATAGATTACACATAAAAGCGGTTAATGCTATAAGAAGAAATACAACTATGGGCAGAAGTATATATGTTGTCTTACAAACATTTTTTCTCCATTTAAAAACCTTCATATCTTGCCTCTTTTGATATAAAATTATTTTCTCTCTGATTAAAGAGATGTTTACAACAATCAGTTAATTATATATATCGGCAAAATAATAAAAATAAATAAGCATAATGTTTTTATTTTATCCTGTCCTAACTGCACATCAGAAATAAAATAACATTTAGCTTCATTGAACAAGGACTTTCCTGCTTCTTTTTGCTTCAAGTTCACTTAATGCTGTCTTGCGGATGCGTATGGATTTTGGGGTCACCTCAACAAGTTCACTTTCATCAATATATTCCAGGGCATCATCAAGGTTTATTGTCCTTGGAACATTGAAATGTTCCATACCTCCATCACCCTTTGAGCGCATATTGGATAGTTGTTTTTCCTTACAGACATTTACCCAAATATCCTCTTTACGGGAATTCTGGCCAATCACCTGCCCCTTATACACGCTAAAACCCGGTCCATAAAATAACTCTCCCCTGTCCTGAACATTTGTCAACCCGTACAACCGCGTTATACCGCTTTCACATGCAACCATTGAACCTCTTTCCCTCTTTTTCCATTCGCCCTTATCCTCAAGGTAAGAATAAAAAAGACTGTTCATTATGCCATTGCCGCGAGTATCAGTCATAAAGTCCCGCCTGTAGCCGAACAGGCCCTGTGTCGGTATTATAAATTCAAGGTATGTAAACCCCTCGCTTATCTCCATTTTTTTCATCAGGCCATACCGGCTTTGCAGCTTTTGTATCACTGAACCACAATATTGCTCAGGAACAGATATAAATACTTCTTCATATGGTATGTGCCTTTTGCCCTTTATGGTTTTAGTTATCACTTGGGGCTGGGAAACCTGCAGTTCATAACCCTCCCTGCGCAACCTTTCAATAAAAATAGCCAGGTGAAACTCACCCCTTCCAGATACAATCCAGCCGCCTGCAGGATTATCTTCAACCATTAGTGCAACATCATTTTCAAGTTCCTTATATAATCTTTCCCTGAGTTGCCTTGAAGTGCTAAACTGGCCCTCCTTTCCTGCAAAAGGAGATGCGTTGACAGAAAAATTTACTTTAACGGTAGGCTCCTCGATTTCTATAAGCGGCAGGGCCAACGGCGTGTTAATATCAGCAACTGTTTCGCCAATCATAATATCCGGTATCCCGGCAATTGCTACAATTTCCCCTGCAAATGCCTGCTTGATTTCATTTCTTGCAAGCCCCTGGAAAGTCATAAGTGATGTAAGACGGTATTTTTTATTTTTTCCTTCACGATTTATCTGCATTACTTCCTGGCCCGATTCAATCTTTCCATTATATATGCGGCATGTTGCTATACGGCCCTTGTAATTATCATAGCTTATTGAAGTAACAAGCATCTGCAACGGCAGTTCCTCACTACCTCCAGGGGAAGGAATATAGTTTATAATCTCATCAAATAATGGAGAAATGTCCTGCATAAGGTTCAAGTCTGGCTTTAAACCAGATTTGCCCATTCTTGAAGAGGTGTAAACAACTGGAAAATTTGCAATTTTTTCGTCTGCCCCAAGATCGATAAAAAGGTCAAAAGTGTCATTTAATGCCTTGTTTATATTTGAATTGGGTTTGTCTATCTTATTGATTACTACAATTATTTTATGGTTAAGTTCAAGCGCTTTTTTTAATACAAATCTTGTCTGGGGCATAGGGCCTTCCTGGGCATCAACAAGAAGAAGTGAACCTTCGGCCATTTTTAAAACTCTTTCGACTTCCCCTCCGAAATCAGCATGGCCAGGCGTATCTATAATGTTTATTTTTATTCCGCGCCATATTATAGATGCATTTTTTGAAAATATTGTTATTCCTCGCTCCCTTTCAAGCTCATTGCTGTCCATTATACAGTCAGCAATGGCATCTTCCTTATTTAATTTTGTTTTTGACTGGCGAAGAAATGAATCCACAAGAGTGGTTTTGCCATGGTCAACGTGGGCAATAATCGCCACATTACGAATTTCCATAATTTGTAACCTTTAATATCTATGCCATATAATGCCTGGGCCTGCTTTTTTTAAAATTCTTTATCTTTCCCGGTGAAAAAGTTTTTTTGCTCCGGCTTCTGTCAGAGCTGTCAACTCTTACTTTCCTGCCCTTAAAAACTTCATTATCAAAAGCTTCAATAAAACCTGCAGAGTATTTTGATTTTACATCAACAAAAGAGTACACGCCTTTTATATTTATGCGCTTAAAAGCATCCGGGGGCATAGCCGTTATCTCTTTAAAATATTTAAGCATCCGTGCATTATTAAAACCGTCAATTGTGCCCAGATTGATAAAAATACTTACTGCATCCTTATCTTTATCCCTGCCTCTTGCGTGATCTTTTCTGGAAAAATCTATATTGAGATCCTCCGCATTACGGTAATAGTCCAGGAACCGGTTAAATTCCAGGGACACCACACGCTGTATAAGCTCGGCCTTATCTATATCTTTTAATTCAGAAGTTATTGCAGGCAGGTATTTTTCAATTCCAGGCTGATTTATTTCAACTGTTTTTATCCTTTTCATAAGCGCCAGGAGCTGCTGCTCACAGACTTCAACTCCCCCGGGCACTTTGGAATACATAAACTTTTTATTTATATGTTTTTCTATATACCTGAGTTTACCTATATCTTTAGTATTTATAATTGAAATAGTTATGCCTGATTTGCCTGCTCTTGCTGTCCTTCCGCTGCGGTGGGTGTAAATCTCCATCTCGTCCGGAAGCTGGTAGTTTATTACATGGCTCACATTATCAACATCAAGCCCCCTTGCAGCCACGTCGGTTGCAACCAGCAGCTGCAGGTTTTTTTCCCGGTAATGCTTCATTACCTTATCACGCTGTACCTGATTTAAGTCTCCATGAAGGGAATCCGCGTTGTAGCCGTCTTTTATAAGCTTTTCTGCAATTTCCTGTGTTTCAATTCTGGTCCTGCAGAAAACAATTGCAAAAATATCAGGGTTTACATCCAGTACCCTTTTTAAAGCAGTATAGCGGTCCCGCTCATGTACAACATAATAAATGTGTTCAATATTATCGGCACCTGCATTTTTTATCCCTGCGGTAATTTCATAAGGATCATGCATATATTTACCAATAATTGCATAAATCTCATCCGGCATGGTTGCGGCAAACAGCCATGTTTTCCTGTCTTTCGGCGTAAATGCAAGAATTGAATCTATATCTTCCTGAAATCCCATATTCAACATCTCATCAG
>JACVJB010000210.1 GCA_015711775.1 Actinomycetota bacterium
GGTTATATCAATTACATGCTTTATAAAATCATTCATCATCCTGCTTGAAGACTTTTTTATGCTGTCGTAAAGCATGCTTATATATTTTTTTTCAATTTCAATTTCTGCATCTTTTACATCAATATGCTGCTTTTCTTTAAGTAATGATATAAACTTCAGCATAGCTGAAGTGCTGTCATCTATGCGCGCGTAACCCTGGCCCGAAATTTCCTCCATAAGGGTTTCATACAAGTACCGGTATGGCAAAAATATGCTTCCAAGATTTTCTTTTAAAATAAAAGCTTTCAGCAATATCTTGAAGTTATGAATATTTTCTTCAAACATCAGAAGATCAGGGATAAAGTCATGCTGTGGTTTTAAGCGGCCGTTAAGGTATTGTATAATTTCACTGTTTGATTTTATTATCACCCCATCAAAATTATCTTCGGGGGTTATAAGATTAATGTAATGAGAGTAATATGATTCAGAAAGAACTTTTAAAAAATCCTCAAGCTTGCCGGAATAGATCATTCTGTCCAGCCTGGATTTTTCAAGAAATTCAAATTCTTTAGCTTTAAGCTGTGCGCAGGTATGCAGGTAATCCGCATCGTCAGCAACTTCATATTCTCTTGCAGACAAATTCTACTCCTTTTCAAAGAGAAACTGTGCCAGTTCTATACGTATATCGTCTATTTTTGTAATAATAAGTGTTTCGGCAGAAATACTGAATTCTTTTTTTCCATCAAATATTTTAATCCCATGATCAAAATCCGGTTCCTGCTGCTGCCTGGAAAGTTTTAATGAACCGGCTATTTTTTTTACAATGTTGTCTGTAATAAACTGCTCACTTTTTCCAATCTGGTAGCTGCCGCCTGTTATATTCAGGTTTTTCAGCGTTTTTTCAAGAAACTTTTCATATTCCGGGCTGTAATCTGAGACAATTTTTGAAACAGATTTATTAAGCAATGAATTTACCAGTTCAATTTTCTGCATAAGTATTTCCTGCTCCATAGCAGATTTTGCTTTTGATATTTCAAGATCATACGATTTTTTATATAAGCTTTGCGCTTCAATTTCTGCGCTTTTAAGTTTTCTTTCCCGTTTGGCGTTTGCATCTTCTATTATTTCCGCAGCATTTTTTCTGGCAGACTCAATAATTTTGCCAGCTTCGTTTTGGGCGTCTTCAATTATCTTCTTTGATACATTATCCATATTTTCAATTTTTTCAGGCATTTTTACTCCTGTTTTTAAGTAAACTTGACTGCATTTATTAAGAAGAATGAAATAAGGAGGCCTAAAACCGCATAAGTTTCAACCATTGCTGCAAGGATTACGCCTTTTATTACTTCTTTTGGCCTTTTTGCAACAAGATTAACTCCTGCTGCGCTGACTTTGCCCTGGTGTATTGCAGATATCAGACCAACAAAAGCAATGGGCATTGCAGCAAATAAAAACTGCAGCCCCTGCATAAAAGTTGCAACCTGGGCAATTTTGCCGATAATTAAAAATGCGGCAACAAAGCCATAAAATCCCTGGGTTCCCGGAAGCACAACAAGCAGAAAAAGGCTCCCGAATTTTCCCGGATCTTCTGCAAGCACTCCGGTAGCAGCTCTTGCCGGATAACCTATCCCAATTGCTGAGCCTATCCCGGCAAGTCCTGCGGCCAGTGCTGCTCCAAGTATGGTCATTGCTATTCCAAGTGCCTGATCAGACATTTTTCCTCCTAATCAACTAATGTTATATAATTATGTTCTTCTTTAAGTTCTTTAAAAGGCCTTCCTCCGCCTTCATAGAATTTTGAGAAAAACTCAACATACTGCAGCCTTAAGGTATGAACAAAACCTCCCAGTATGTTTATTCCCATATTAAAAATATGGCCAAATATAAGGCCCACTATAATTATTACTATGCCGATAACAGGTATGGAGCCCAGATCAAAAGCAATCCTGTTTATGGCAACTCCAATGCCTGCAGTTACTAGCCCCAGCGCCATAAGCCTGATATATGAAAGGAAGTCTCCTAAAAACGAAGTAATGCCATTAACAATTGTAAGGTTTAAAAAACCCATAAAAATTCTGAATCCCCAGCTTTTCTGGTCACGAGCCGAAAAGAGCACAATGACAATTGCTGAAGGAATTATAAGCCAGATAAGTATTTTTGACATAAAAGCCGGAAACAGCGGAGCATCCGCAAGCTGCATATTGACAGCTATATCGCCTGAAAGCAGTATTATAATAAGAGATACAACAATAAGTATCCAGGGCAGCGTATCAAGAAAGGCAATGCCATAGTTCTTTTTCCTTATGTTATCAAACAGCTTTATAAATAAGCCGAATACCACCTGGACAACTCCAAGGGCAAGAGCCAGCCTGAAGAAATTCATTGCCCCTGCTTCTGATTTCATGGGATCGCCGAAAAATGCAAGTCTGCCAAATAATTTCTCTAATCCCAGGTATGATGGAAGATCCCCAAACCAGCCGTTAAAAAGCGCGCCTGCAATTATTGTAAATATGCCAAGGAAAAAGATAAGAAGGGCCATTTTCCTGGCTCCCTTCATCTTAAAATAAATGAGCCCTGAAAGTATAAGGAAAACAAAGCCGTAACCGGCATCTGTAAGACAGAGACCAAAAAACAGTACAAAAAAAAGTGAAACAAAAGGAGTCGGATCTATTTCAAAATATCTGGGTACGCCATAAAGGTTTATTATAAGTTCAAACGGTTTTATAACCGGCTTATTATCAAGTATTATGGGAATCTCCTCCCCTTCTTCCGGTTCAATTTCATATACCTTTGAGTGTTTAAATTTTTCAAATAAAGAAAACACTTTGTCTTTATTTTTCTGTGAAACCCACCCTGTATATATTGAGGCGCTTTCCACAGGAAAATTTGAATCAACAGCTTCCTCTATTTCCATATTATTTTCAAGATAATCAAGGTACACTACAAGATCCCTGCAATATCTTGCATCCATATCTCTTAAAAGTTTTAAAAGTATTAATTTTCTCTCATTGTGGTATTTAAGGGATTTTATGAGGCTGTTTAAATTTTCGTCTACAGTCCCTTCATACATGGAAAGCTCAGCTTCTTCAAATGTAAGTCCGGTAAGGCACTGTTCTGCCTGCTGCCTGAAATCATAATGATAAGCAATTAAAATATAATGAAGGTCAGCGCTTTCATAAATTTTTTCAAAAGAAATATTTGAGCTTTCAAAGTCCTTTATTATTTTCTTAAATTCTGCAATTTTTGACCTTACGAGTATTAGCCTGATGACATATAAAGAGCCTGAACCAAGATCATGTATATTGCCTTTAAAATGCTTCCAGTTTTTAAGATAATTTA
>JACVJB010000211.1 GCA_015711775.1 Actinomycetota bacterium
TTTATTAAATTCATACCTATTTTACTATATTAATTTATTATTATCTTTATATTATCTTTATCTTTTTTTAATTATTTCAAGCTGAAAGAAAAGTTTTATTAACATTATATTAAATATTATTTCAGTTTAAAAAGGGGCTAAAGCATTTTTTGCTGTAAAGCTTTTTGTGCCATAACCCCTTTTTAATAATTTTTACTCGAATTAGATAATCATATAAATTTTATTTTTATTTAGTTTAGTGGTACAAATCCAATTTCAGCAACTATTGCCTGGCCTGCATCACTTAAAACAAAATCCAGATATGCCTGGGCTATATCAGTTAATTCATTTACCGGATGAGGTGTATAAATATACAGTGCTCTGGCTATTGGGTATGTTCCATTTTTTACATTTTCTACTGAAGGAGTAACGCCTGCAGAGCTATCATCAGCTTTAACCTTTATGGGTTTAACTGAATCATCAAGATAACCAAGCCCGATATAACCTATTGCATTGGCATTACTGGCACATTCACCCCTGACTGCAGAGGTAGATGCTAAAAACAGCGCGTCTTTGCTGTAGTCATTTTCTTTTGCCTTGCCTTCAAGCTGTACAACATGTTCCCTGAAAAATACAAAAGTTCCTGAACTTGAATCCCTGGAAGCTATAACAACTGCAGCATCATTTCCGCCAACTTCTTTCCAGTTTTTTATTTCACCTGTAAAAAGCTTTGAAATTTGTTCAACAGTTAATTCTTCAACTGGATTATCCTTATTTACAACAACTGAAATCCCATCATAAGCTATTATCACTTCAGCTATATCCAGCCCAGCATCTTTACCAGCCTGCATCTCTTCATCCTTTATTGGCCTGGATGAATTCGCAAGATAAGCAGTGCCGTCAAGAAGCCCTGCTATACCTGTGCCTGAACCGCCACCCGTAATAGGCACATTTAAATTCTGATCAGGGTAAAGTGACAGAAACTCTTCCACAAGAGCCTGTGAAACTTCAAGCATTGTATCTGAACCAACAATAAATAATTCAGTGGTTTCAAATTGTACAGCAGGCTCAGTTTCTTCTACTGTAGCTGCTGTTGTTTCAGGCGCTGTTGTTTCAGGCGCTTTAGTTTCAGCAGCCATTGTTGTTTCAGGAGCAGTCTGGGCTTTACACCCGAATACGGCTGTTGCTGCAAGAAGAATAACAACTATAATCATTCCTGCAATTATCCATGTTTTTTTGTTTTTTAAATTACTCAATTGCATACTCCTTTCAAAAGTATTTGGTAATTTTTTATTATTTCTGAGAAATAAATAGTTTTCTCAGTTAAAACGTACAGAAGTGTACCAGAACAGGAAAAAATAATGTTAAGAAATAATTAAAAAAATGTTAAAAAAAAATTAAATTTTAAAATGTTATTTTATGCGGATTAAAGAATTGTGATTTTTAAACATCAGTATAATTTGCAATGATTTTCACGTAAAAAACCCTGTACCGGGAAAAAACACTTTTATAAAGTAATTAATTCTTTTCAATTATTTTATAGCCTATACCATGAATAGTTATGATAAATTTTTTTCCAAAATCTTTAAAAGACATCTTTTCCCTTATGCGCCTTATATGTACGTCAAGTGTTCTTGTATCGCCATAATAGTCCTCTCCCCATACAAGCCTTATGAGCTCATTTCTTGGGGTCACATTGTTTATGTTTTTAAGAAGTATTGTAAGAGTTTTGTATTCTTTAGGGTTAAGGTCCACAGTTTTACCGCCAAGCAAGAGTTCATGCCTGATTTCATCGACATCGAGCCTTATATCATCAAAATAATAGGTTTTTTTAAGAGGCATTAAGCTTATCTCTGTTTTTATTGACTCAAATCTCTTAATTATATTTTTAACTCTTGCAACAAGTTCCCTTACGCCAAATGGCTTGACCACATAATCATCTGCGCCAAGTTCAAGGCCAAGTACTTTATCAAGTTCCTCTCCTTTTGCGCTTAATATGATAACCGGTATGTCGCTGCTTGTACTTTTTATTTCTTTGCATATTTCATACCCGTCCATATCCGGAAGCATAAGATCAAGAATTACAAGATCAGGCTTTTTATTTTCAAATTCTTTTAAAAACTTTTTGCCTTCAGTAAATCCTTTTGTTTCATATCCGTTTTTTTCAAGGTTAAAATTTATGATTTCAAGAATGTTTTCCTCATCATCAACTGTATATACTAATTTTGTCATCTGTTCCTCCGGGTTTATTTATTAAAATCCTGCCTGGTTTTATTATACCGGAAAAATAAATTTAAACATTGTTTGATTTCCGGGAATACTGGCTACCTCAACTGAGCCCTTGTGCATTTCTGTTATGTGTTTAACTATTGAAAGGCCAAGGCCTGAGCCGGTCTTTCCTGATGAATAATTGTTTTTTCCCCTGTAAAATCTCTGGAAAATATATGGTATGTCTTTTTTTTCAATTCCTGCGCCATTATCAGTAAAAGTTAAAACTATATTTGAATTACTTTTTTCAATACTAATTTTTAGTTTAATGCCTTTACCGCCATGAAATATTGAGTTCTCAATCATATTCCTTACAAGCTGTCTGAATAGCTCCTCATCGGTAACCATTTCTATAATATCATGCGATTGAACCAGGTAAATATTAATATCATTTTTTTCTGCAAGAAAACCTAGAGAGACAATACAATCATTTATTATTGGTATTAAATTATATTTCTGGCCGATAAGAAGGTTCCTTTTATGTTCTATGCTTGACAGATTAAGTAAGTCTTCAATAAGCACATAAAGCCTTTCCACTTCTTCAAGTGTTTTTCCAAGATATTTTTTTAAAATTGCTTTGTCTTTAAGAACATTCTCATTGATGGTCTCAAGATAACCCTTTATTGAAGTGAGGGGAGTGCGCATCTCATGTGAAACATTTGCAACAAACTGGCTCCTGAGCCTAAAAAATTCTGCTTCCTGCGTTATATTTCTTAAAAGAAGAAGGAGAGAACAGTAATGGAAATCAACAGGTACTGCCTCCACTTCAACATTTTTATCTTCCTCACCGTAAAAAGTAATTTCTTTTCTTCTGGCTGAATTATTAGCTAAAGCATCAGAAATAAGGTCCTCAAGGTTTTTATTGTTAAAAACAATTATTGTTTTCAGGCCAGATACTTTCTCTTTATCAAGATAAAACATGGTAGCAGTATTCTCATTTAATTTAAGGATTTTTAATTGCCGGTCAAGAAGAATTATTCCGTAAGGTATTTTATCTGTAATGATTTCCAGGAGTTTAAAGCTGTCTTTTTCTTTACTCTTAAGCTCTTTTAAAGACATATCCAGGAT
>JACVJB010000212.1 GCA_015711775.1 Actinomycetota bacterium
AAAACACTAAGCTCATAGCCTTTTCCAAAAAGTACTTCAAGGTGCTCTGCGCAAAGATGTATGTGACGCACGGATATGCCGCAGACAATTTTTTTGTCTATCCTGCGGGTTTTGTCCTCGGATTGCCAGCCTGCGCCGGAAACCTGCCCTGCAGCAGAACCTGCCGCCGGCGCAAATATGCCCTCGCCCTGCAACCTTTCCAGGACATTTTTAACCACATCCCTGATCAATTGTTCGGTATCCAATTTATACCTCACTTCAATAGGAAATTAACAAATTATAATTTTTGCTTTATCCAGGTATTACTGAGGCAAAATCATATCAAGTTCTGAATGAGGCCTCGGAATAACATGAACAGATATTAGTTCTCCAACTCTTTTTGCTGCTGCTGCGCCTGCGTCAACTGCAGCTTTTACTGCGCCGACATCGCCTTTTACTATTACTGTTACAAATCCTCCACCGATTCTTTCTTCACCCATCAGTGTAACATTTGCAGCTTTAACCATAGCATCAGCCGCTTCGATTGAACCAACAAGTCCCTTAGTTTCAATCATTCCAATTGCTTCTCCTGCCATTTTGCTTTCCTTTCGTTTGCTTTTATTTTTAATATATATAAACTATTTTGCCTAACATTTCCTTTTCCCCTGCCGGCTTTAAAAACTATCCAGGAGCACCATTTTAATTAATAAGAAATAATTATAACAAAAATAGCCTATAAATTTACCTAATTTTATTACTTTTTTAATTATCTGCCTTTTTCATACCTTTAAGGACATTATTTACAACTTCAGTGACAATTTCCGTAATTTTTTCCCTATCCATGCCTGCTGCAGTTCCCTGCTGAGCGCCTGCAGTGCTGCCGGAAACACTTTTGCCTGAAGTGATACTGTCTGACACTTCATTAATCATATCCTGCGTGCTGCCTGCCGAAGTCATCCTCTGCGCCGGCTCCTTTATAAAGTTGCCGTCAATTTTGCATCCCGGATAGTCAGTTAACGGAAGTCCAAAATCCTGCCGCACTTTTATCAGTTTTTTTACATTATCCTTACTTATTACATTCACATTTCCAAGGAGTCTTGCAACCAGGCTGATTTTTGCAAAAAGCTCAAGGCTTTCCATTCTGTAATATGCCTGGAACACATCGCTTCCGGCTGATAGCGCTCCATGATTTTCCAAAAGAAACACATCGTGTTCCTTAAGATATGGCCTGATATTTTCAGGTATTTCCATGGTAGACGGCGTGCCGAATCTGGTTATCGGAATTGAACCGAGGCCAATTATTATTTCCGGCATGATACACTGGTCAAGCGCTATGCCTGCAACCGCAAAACCGGTTGCGTATGGCGGATGGGCATGAACAATACTTTTTACGCTTTCCTTGTTCTTATAGACATCAAGATGCATTTTTATTTCAGATGAAGGCTCAAGCTCGCCTTCTTTTTTATTTCCGTCCATATCCACTTTTATCAACTGGTCGGTTGTAAGGCAACCCTTGCTTTGCCCGGTAGGTGTGCACAGCACAACATCCTTTGAAATTCTTATGGATATATTGCCATCATTTGCAGCCACCCATCCATTTGCCTGCACTCTTTTACAGATGTCTATAATATCATTTCTGTGCATACTTTCTGTCTTTTCCATATTTATTTTCCTTCAAATATTAATAATTCTTTCTATTTCTATATAACAATGCTGCCAGCATTTTTATAAACATGAGGCTGCCTCAAAATAATTTCAGCATGCGCACTTTGACGGCTGCAACCACCTTAGCAGATCCCTTTCAGGATTTGCTATAATTTTATATGCAAGAAGCGAGCCTTGATCCCTTAAAAATTCCGCAGAGTTTGCTGCAGCTTCTTTAACCGCCTCAAGTTTGCCTGTTATTATATAAAAACTGTTGACTCCGCAGCCCTTGCCAAGCCTAAGCTCCACAATATCAACCTTGGCGCTGTCTATGCTGATATCTGCAGCATTTATAATGTTTGCCATATTCTGGCTTTCTATTATTGCAATCGAGTCATTTATTTCCGGCACATATTTTCCGCTTAATGCATCCATTACCTCTTCGCCAATACCGCTTATAACAAAAGAGCTGTAGACATGCCTGCCACCCAGCCTGTCGGCTACGTTTACCGATTTTTCAACTGCTGCCACATCGCCGCCAACAACAGTTAAATATTTTCCGGGGCAAAGAGATGTTGCAAGAATCAGCCTGACCCGGGACGCTTTCAGTATTTCGTCAGTTACAAGCATACCCCGTGAAATACTTTTAAACTCAATTGCCGCCACATTATTATCCATTATGGTTGCCCCTTTATTATAATATGTTCAGATGTAATATCAGCCACTATTCCATTTATTGAGCTGTGAAGGTTTGAGCCCAGCTTTCCTTCAGCAATATCTGCAATAAGCTGGCCCTTTGTAACACTATCGCCTTTTAAAACAACCGGCACGCAAGGCGCGCCTATGTGCTGTAAAAGATAAATCTTAACTTCATTTACATTTGCATTAAACTCTATTAATGGCGCTTTGCTGTCATATTTATCTATTTCAAGCCTTTTTTCAAGCCTTGCTACAGGAATCTTTCTGTAAGCGGCAAATTCATTGGAAACAACATCTTTTCTTGCATGAGGGTTCTTTATTCCTTTTTTTGCAAGTTCAGCTTTTATATAGTTAAAAAGCGCCCTGGGCGACAAATCTACAATACAGCTGTACAGCTCGCAAAGGCCGCAGTCACAGCAAAGGTATGCAAAATCAAATTTCTCAAGCTGGTCATCCGAAAGCTGGCCCCTGTACATTTTTTTCATCATTTCATCAGGAAAAAGATCATGTCCCAGAAGATATCTAGGGCATAAATCTGTGCACATCCTGCAGCTTAAGCATATTGCCTGCGCTCTTTTGACCTGATTCCTGATATCTCTTAATTTCTGCTCTATTACAATGCTGTCATCAGGCAAAACAATTATTGATTTTGTTGTTTTTTTAACTGCATATGTTTTCTCGTCTACCAGTTTTCCCATCATTGGCCCGCCGTCAAGCACCCTGTAACTGTCTGTTTTTATTCCGCCGCAATAATCAAGCAGCATCTTAACAGGCGTTCCGACAGGAACTTTTAATGTTGAAGGGTTGTTAACTTCCCCGTTTACAGTGACAAATTTATCCGTCACATTTTTACCGTCCATGGCCTGAGCAACATTGTAAAGCGTCTCAACATTTGTAACCACGGCTCCCACCATAAGCGGTATCCCGCCTTCAGGAACAACTTTTTTTGTAACTTCATGCACCAGCACCTGCTCATCACCTGC
>JACVJB010000213.1 GCA_015711775.1 Actinomycetota bacterium
CTGTTTTTATTTTTTTCAATATAATTCTCCAGTATTAAATAATTTATTTGAATCTTTTTGCGGCATCTTTTATTTTTGCCTCAAGCTCCTCTTCTGTTTTTATTCCAGAAAGATCAAGGTCAAGTTACATAAGCAATTTTATCAGGCATCTTACAATTTCTGTATTTGCAATTTTATGGCCGCCCGTTTTTTTACATTCAATACCTAGATTTTCAAGAAAAGACACCATGCCTGAAGGCATTGTTATAGGAACCCTGAAATAATCCTGTTTTTTTTCCATTCATTTCACCTCTTTAATACTTTTTTGTATTTTTATGTAAATGAGTATATATATTAAAATCTATATTGTCAAATAAGTTTTTATTGTATAAAATTATTATATTAATATTAAATAATTATTTTTAAAACAATGCTTTATGCCGGCACTCCACTTCTATGTATACTATTGTAACAAAATTGTTACAAATACTTGAAAAAAATCCTGAAATATTATATCTTATTGAACCTGTTTAAGAATATTTATTGCGTTAATTTATTAAGATTTTTATCTTTAAAAATAAAATTACAAAGGAAAGGCAAAAACATGCAGTACGAGTTTAATTTTGATGATTATACACCCTCGGATATGGCAAAAAGGGTTGAGCAGGCAAGTGTCAGGAAGGCTACGTTAAGCTGGCTAAGCCTCCTGATGCTTGCGATTTTAGCTGGAGTATTTATAGCGCTTGCGGCTGAATTCTATACAGTTGTTGTATTTGACTCCACTCTGCCGACAGGCATTACAAGGCTTATAGGGGGACTTTGCTTTTCTCTTGGACTGATTCTTGTAATTGTTGCCGGAGCCGAACTATTTACAGGAAATAACCTTATTATAATGGGGTTTGCTTCAAGAGTGGTCAGTTACAAACAGGTATTGAGAAACTGGGGATTTTCTCTTTTGGGCAATCTTATTGGTTCTGTAAGTGTTGTTTTTTTAATGTTTTTTACAAATCTGTGGACCATGAAAAACTTCATGCTTGGCGCAAAAATAGTACAGATTGCAGCAGAAAAAACAAACCTGACTTTTATTGAAGGGTTTTCAAGAGCAATACTGTGCAATGCGCTTGTTTGCCTGGCAGTGTGGCTGTGCTTTTCGGCAAGAACAGTAATAAGTAAAATATCAGCAATAATATTCCCTATTACAGCATTTGTTGCAAGCGGATTTGAGCACAATATTGCCAACATGTATTTTATACCCATGGGACTTCTTTTAAAAGGCAATACAAATGTCATTAGTGCATTACAATCATCTTTTCCCGGCTTAAATATTTCAAACCTTAATTTATACGGATTTTTAGGTAACATCTTTTCAGTGACACTTGGCAACATAGTGGGCGGAGCAATAATGGTTGGCGTTGTTTACTGGTTGATAATAATACTTCCGGAAAAAATAAAGGGACAAAAAATGTCCCCTGCAAAAGAATCTGTGGAGAGCAATTTTAATGATAAACTAAATAAGAACAATTAAACATAAAAAGTATTAACAGTTTAAAGGCGGCAGCAATTATTTTGCCGCCTTTAAACAAAGCGGCAGACGCAAATCATTTTTTTCAAGAAAAGACCTGTTTGTAAGTATCATATCGGTAGGACCGTCATAAACAATTTTTCCGCTGTTAAGTATTACAGTCCTTGCAGAAAATTCATAAGCCATATCAATATCATGGGTTGCAATAATTATGGTTTTTTCCATATTTTTAAGCATGGCGATAAAACTGTCCCTGTTTTTTGGGTCAAGATTGCTTGAAGGTTCATCAAGAATAAAAAGGTCAGGATCATAGGAAAGAACAGTAGCAAGCGCAGCAAGCTTTTTTTCGCCAAAGCTAAGAAAATACGGAACTTCATTTTCCACGTTTTTCAGGTTAACTCTTTCAAGGCTCAGCCTTACAACATCTTTTATATAATCAGCGTCCTTTACCCTGAGGTCTTTTCTTTTATTTAAGAAATTAATAAGCCCGAATGCGACATCATCAAAAACACTGGTTGAAAAAAGCTGGTCATTGGGATCCTGGAAAACAAATCCTATTTTTTCCCTTATGTTATAAATATTTTTATCATTTATTTCCTGCCCGTATATGCATACTGAACCGTCCCTGAATTTAAAATCAAGCAGGCCCGCAAGGTTTAAGAGCAGAGTTGATTTTCCTGCGCCGTTCGGACCGATAATTGATACCTTCTCGCCATGAAAAATTTCCAAATTTATGCCTTTCAGCACTTCTTTAAAAACAATGTCTGTCTCATTTATTCTCTTAGATGAAGGATATTTGTATGTAAGATTGCATGTATTAACTGCCGCTGTTTTGTTCATTATAAACCTGGTATTTTATGAATATTTTGCCGTTAAAATAAATACTTTCGCCTGTTATAAATAATAATACAAAACAAAAATAAAAAAAGGTATTATTTTCCCGTTTTCTGTCATTTAAGAATATTTAAGCTACAACCCCCAGCAATTCAATGCATTTTACAGCTGTAAAAGACATTATAAAAAAAGCGGTAATTATAATGTCTGCAACTGCTATTGCCTGCTTTTGTTTTACCGCATAGAAATCTCCATCAAATCCCCTGCTTTCCATAGATTTATATACATTCTCAGCCCTGTCAAAAGATTTTATAAAAAGGCTGCCGGCAAGAAACGCAAGCCTTTTATTTACAGTATGATAGGATCTTTTAAAAACCCTGCCGCTGATTGCTATCTGGCCTGCTCTTGACTGGTCTCTTATTAAGAAAAAATACCTGTACATTAAAAATATTATTGAAACAATAGTTTTTGGAAAGTATATCTTTCTTAAACCCTGCAGGATTTCAATATCTCCTGAAGACGTTACAAGCGCTGCAAGAACCATTACCGATATAAAAGATTTAGCAAGTACAGTTATAAATATCGCAAGCCCGCTATCTGTTGCGCTTATTGGATAATGAAAAATATTGAAGCTGAACAATTCATTTCCCCTGTTTGCAAAAGGAATAAACACTGATACCGAAAGCGGGAAAATAAAAACTGTAAAAACTCTTTTAAGATATAAAAAAAAAGGAGGTTTA
The DNA here is from genome assembly GCA_015711775.1 of Actinomycetota bacterium. Taxonomy (GTDB): domain Bacteria; phylum Actinomycetota; class Humimicrobiia; order Humimicrobiales; family Humimicrobiaceae; genus VGAZ01. The sequence goes on from JACVJB010000213.1 coordinate 3,076, forward strand.
AATAAAATAACCGCAAGAACTGCGAGCAAAAAATAAAAAAGCAGGATGAAATAACTTCCATGCCGCACGCTTACAACAAAAACGGAAAGTATTATTGTTATAATGAGTTTAAATCTTATATTTATATTTTTAAATATATTCTTTAGACTCCTTCTTTTTTATTTCTTTTTACAGCTCTGTATATTAAATAGATTATACCGAATAATACAAGTATTATTATCACCCCGA
>JACVJB010000214.1 GCA_015711775.1 Actinomycetota bacterium
ATTTGTGAAGGTCGGTTACTTTTATAAACACTATATGTAGGGGTTACAAGAGTCAAGTGCATAACCCAATTTATTTAAATAAAACCATGATTTTTTAGATATAATTCAGATGACGAAAAAACTATTTTTAAAATATATATCCCTATTTTATAAGAGGAGTTTCGCTTTATGAAAAATACAATTTCAGAACTTCCGGAAGTGCCCTGGATAAATCCATTCAAGTCCCAGATTCCTGGTTTTTTCCATAAGACTTTTTACAGCAATTCCATGAAAAGGGATATTGGCTATGCAATATATCTTCCTCCGGATTATTCCATGGACCCGGCAGACAGAAAGACAGGCGCAGGCACAAAACCTTATAAAAATAAACTGTTGCCTGTAATCTACTGGCTGCATGGCAAGGGCGGTGATGAAAGCACAGGATTTAATATAAGGATAGCAGCCTTGCTTCATAAAGAAATCACTGAAGGCTGGATAAAGCCGGTTATAATGGTTTTTCCAAACTGCGGAAGTTTTTCCATGTTCTGCGACTCATATGACGGCACCATTATGGGCGAATCTATTTTAATAAAAGATCTCATACCTTATATAGACGCAAATTACAGCACTCTACCCTCAGCAAAAGGCCGGGCGCTTGAAGGATTTTCAATGGGAGGTTTCGGCGCAGTAAAACTTGCCTTCAAATATCCTGAGATGTTCTGTTCAGTTGCTGCAATAGCTGGTTCATTTCATGATGTGGAAAGTGTTTCAAAAAACAGGCCCGAGGTTTACAGGCGAATGTTTGGCTCAAACAGCAGCTATTTTAATAGTAATAGCCCTTATATATTAGCTGAAAAAAATATTGAACTTATTAAGAGGAACCTGAAATTAAAACTTGTAAACGGCTCAAATGACTTTACTATTGAAAACAATTATAAGCTCAACGGCCACCTTGACAGCCTTGGAATAGCTTATGAGTTTAAACTGCTGGAAGGTTTTAAACATATTCCAGGACCTTATTATGAGAAAGAAGGGCTTGGCTGCCACAGATTCCACATGAAAAATTTCGGCCTTATGTAATTGATACTATTTTCCCGATTTATTATATTATTAATAATAATATTTTAAATAAACATTGCATTTGGAGGCTTTAAATGAAATACAGGATACTTGGAAAAACAGGTTTTGAGATTTCAGAAGTTTCGCTGGGCACCTGGCAGCTTGGCGGAAGATGGGGAGAGCAGTTCAGTGAAAAGACTGCTATGCAAATAATGGAAAAAGCTGTTGAAAACGGAATAAACTTTTTTGATACAGCCGATGTTTATAATGATGGACTAAGTGAAATTGCAATAGGTAAATTCTTAAAAAAAGCAGGAAAGAGAATTTATGTTGCCACAAAATGCGGAAGAAAATTAAACCCTCATACAACAGAAGGCTACAATGAGAAAAACATAAAAGCTTTCATAAATGACAGCCTTGCCAGAATGCAGTTAGATGCAATTGATTTAATACAGCTTCACTGTCCCCCAACCGATGTGTACTACAGCCCTGAAGTGTTTGACGTTCTTGAAGATATAAAAAATTAGTATTTATTTAAAAGTTTTATGATATCTGTAAATCACATTAGCTTAAGCTTCAGTTCAAAATTGCTGTTCGACGACATATCATTTCTCATAAGGCCAAAGGACAGGATAGGGCTCGTGGGAAACAACGGCTCAGGCAAAACTACCCTTCTTAAAATAATACTTGGATCCCAGGAACCTGACAGCGGCAGCATAGAAAAACCGGCTGATATTACAATCGGTTACCTGCCCCAGCAGATGAAGCATGTAGATGATAAAGCCCTTTTTAATGAAGTAAAAACAGCATTTGCCCCGGTACTAAAGCTGCAGGAAAAAGCGGTGAAGCTAAATAGCGCAATAGAAAATAGCAGTGATTACCATTCAGAGAAATACCTATCCCTTATAAATGAACTTTCAGATATAAATGCAAGGCTCGATATGCTTGGGGCCTCTAAGATGGAGGAACAGATTGAAAAAACATTATATGGGCTTGGATTTGGTCTTGAGGACATGCCAAGACATACTGTCCATTTCAGCGGAGGCTGGCGAATGCGGGTTGAACTTGCAAAAATACTCCTCCAGAACCCTGATATTCTCCTTCTTGATGAGCCCACAAACCATCTTGATATTGAGTCCATTCAGTGGCTTGAGCAGTTTCTTGCATCTTACAGGGGAGCTGTTGTCCTCATCTCACATGACAGGGCATTTCTGGATAATGTGACAAAAAGAACAATAGAGATTTCTCTGGGTAAAATCTATGATTATAAGGTTGCCTATTCCAAATTTATAACCCTGCGGAAAGAGCGTAGGCAGCAGCAGCTTGCTGCATATAAAAACCAGCAGAAAGAAATTGCAGATATAAACCGCTTTATTGAAAGATTCAGGTATAAAAATACAAAAGCTGTCCAGGTCCAGTCAAGGATCAAGTATCTTGAAAAACTTGAGCGCATCGAAATTGATCTTGAGGATACATCATCCATAAATATAAGGTTTCCGGCTGCGCCTCGTTCAGGAAACGTGGTAATTGAAGCTGAAAATATATCAAAAAATTACGGAGATAAAAAAGTTCTTGAAAATATAAATATTTACATCAGCCGCGGTGATAGAATTGCTTTTGTGGGAAAAAACGGTGAGGGCAAAACCACCCTTGCCAGGATACTTATCGGAGAGATTGATTTTAATGGAAACCTTAAAACGGGCCATAATGTAAAAACCGGGTATTTTGCGCAGAACCAGGACGAGCAGCTTGAGGAAGAACTTAAAGTTATTGATTTCATATGCAGGGCCGCTTCCGGCCAGACGATGTCTGAGTTTCGCTCCATACTGGGAGCATTTCTTTTCGGGGAAGATGATGTTGATAAAAAGATAAAGGTACTCTCAGGCGGGGAAAGGTCAAGGCTTGCCCTTATAAAACTTCTGCTTGCCCCTTATAATTTCCTTATACTGGATGAGCCGACAAACCATCTTGATATGCGCTCAAAAGACATATTAAAGCAGGCGCTTATAAATTTTACAGGCACAATTGTCCTTGTGTCTCATGACAGGGAATTTCTTGAGGGGCTTGCTGAAACTGTTTATGAATTTAAGGATCATAAAATAAAAAAATATGCAGGGGGTATTTCTGATTTTCTTGAAAGCAAAAAAATTGACAATTTAGGCATGCTTGAAATAAAACAGGAAAGCGCAACAGATACAATCAGCCGCAAAACATTTTTGCAAGGCAGCCAAAGTTATATTGATAAAAAAGAGTTTGA
>JACVJB010000215.1 GCA_015711775.1 Actinomycetota bacterium
TTCCAGGTTAATCCCCTTGAAAGCTTCATACTTATATTATCACAAGTCCTTAGATAAGTCTTTCCTAAAATTTCACCAAGTAAAATTTCTAAAAATTTGCCGATTTTATGCTAAAATCTAAAAAGTCGTTCTTCAGAGCTGCAATTCAATTCGTGTACCCTGTTGCGTCATCTAAAAATGTATTCCAAATATATTATGTAAGGATATATTCGTAAGGCTTTTCATCTACTAATAAATCCCTTCCTACTTTCTGCTTTAATGCATTTAATTTAAGTAACCTGTCCTGCAATACTGATATTTTTCTTTTAAGCTCCGCTGGATTTAGACTGTCGTATTTTGTTTTAAGTTTTTCCTTTATTTTATCATCAATGTCGCTACACTCAAGAACTCTTCTGTATGGAGTTTTTGCCTGGTCATATTTTTTGCTAACTTTGCTTCCCGTCCTTGTCTTTGATACAAGCTTTACGACCGGCTGAAAAAAGTTTGTATAGAAGCCCAAATAAATGTAGAGCTCATTTAAGATATCAACTTCTTCCTGTGTGTCATACCGCAGGTACCCAACAGCTCTTCTTACAATCGAGTAATTTTTCTGCTCCACAAAACAACTGTCATTTTTCTTATGTGCCCTTGATCTGGTAAAGGTAATCTTATTTTCAACGCAGTACCTTAGCATATGGGCATTGATAAATTCAGAACCATTATCAGAATCAATTCCAGCAATTTTAAATGGAAATCTATCAGATAAGGTCTTTATTGCTTTAAATACGTGAACCTGGGCTTTATTTATGCATGCAGCGCTCTCATCCCAGCCTGTCAGTATATCTACAAAATTTAAGCTCTGTGCAAAGTCCCCTGAGCTGCTTCCTCCGTCATGGCCAACCAGATCTGCCTCTATAAATCCCGGTTTTTTCTCATTCCAGTCTGCAAAAGTTCTAATTGGTATTGCCTTTTTTAAAAGGGTACCCGGCTTTGTTCCTTTTCTACCTTTTCCCAGCCTGTAAGCCTCTTTTTCAGGCTTAAGTAGCCTATCTATGCTAGATTCAGAAATTTTAAGCAGTTTTTTTTCTACTTCAGGACTTATATCTATCTCATTATGTTTTGTAAGTTTTTCTATAGCTTCAGCCATAAATGGTTTGAGCCTCTTGCTGCAGATAAAATCAAATATTGTCCAGATTTTTTTCAGTGCCAAAAATACATCATAAGTATAAATTCTATTTCTTACCCTTTTTGCTTTTTTGGCTTTGCCAATTACATATTTAACTTTTCTGCCGCCAATTCTGCTATATCCCAATACTTTTCCTGGACTGTTCCTTAAAATCCTGGCTGCATAAGTCCTGTTGTAACCTGCAGTTGCGCAGAATTCCTCTAAGATTTTACCCTTACCTTTTTTTGTTGCTTTTATGTATCTAGCACCAACCTCAGCTGTTATTGCTTTTTTCTGCCTCATTGTTAGCATCCTTTTTTCACCCCCTATATTTGAAAGAAAAATATCTTCCTATCTCTAAATATAGGGAGTTTTTTTCATTTTATTAAATTATTTTCGGATACTTTTTTTAAATGAGTTATTCTATGTCAATGTTTTTTTTAAAAAATATTAAATTGTCAAAGAACATTTATATAAAGAGCAAAAATTTACTAAGAAGCTATCGTTTCTAAAATCTCACAATTATTACAAACAGATTTAACTTTGGAAAAACTATACATACTCCCGTCTCTCATAATTGCATAAATTACATCAGTAAGTCTTCTGGCAAGACAGGTTATTGCTTCCTTTTTTGTTTTACCCTCTGATATTTTCTTTAGGTAGTAAGCTCTTGATATTGGATTATTGTCCCTTCCATCTCTGGTTCTGCTGATATGATTTAATGCTATGAAAAAAATAGCAGAGTACAGATATCTTTTTCCATGTTTTGATTTTCGGTACCTTATCTTTCTGCCACTACTTTTTTCAACAGGAGCTACACCTATAAATTTTGCAAGTTTAGACGGTGAAGAAAATCTGTTAATATCAACAACCTGCGATATTATTTTAGCTGCTGTTACAATATTTACCCCTGGAATTGAAGTCAGGCTATTGTAGGAAGATCCTAAAACCAGTTCAGATAATATACCCAAAATATCTTTTAATTCCTCTTGTATGGCAGATAATCTTTCTATATGTTTTTTAATTATTGAAGATCTTGCATCAGTTAAAATATCCGGCATATTATTAGTACTGACCAAAGATAATATTTCTGTTGCCTTTTTTTTGCCATGTCTTCCTTTGGAATTACTCTTTAACAAAACTGTAAGGCTATCAAGACTTTCTCCTTTTAATTTGGAAGGGTCGGGATATCTGGCAAAGAAAGCAAGGGCACATTTTGAGAAAAGATCAGGAAATTCGCTTGAAACTTCCATATATTGATTAAATATGAGCACATGAAGCCTGTTTTTTATCCTTGTAGACTCACCTACCAGCAATTCCCTGTATTTTACAAGCTCCCTTATAGCCAAGCTGTTTTTACTTATAGTAACTTTGTGTAAGCTATCTTTTTTGCTTATTAGAGTTTTGGCAATAAGGCAAGCATCCCTATCATCTGATTTATCTTTATGAGTGGTTCGTCGTCTTCCCCTATCTGTTAATACAGGATCTATGTCCACTACATCAAATCCTTTTTTAAGTAAAAATTCAGCTAGAAAGTTTCCAAGCCCCTGGCTGTCTTCAAGACCAAAAATTAAAGTGCTGCTGCCAGATATATTTTCTAATTCAGTTAAAAATTTAGAAAATCCTAAAAAACTGTTGTCAAAAGTAATGGTGGCAAGCAAACTGAAGTAGCCGCTAAAGACTGCTGCCGTATGAGTCCTCTTGTGGGTATCAACTCCCACAAATAGGCAAGATTGCATGATTTTATCCTTTCTCTTGGCTTTTAATGAAAAAGTCACTAGCTAGCACCTACCGTAGGTAGCGATCTTATGCGCATCATTCTATTAACTAATTTCTAGTGACAGAAACTGGCGCAGGCAAGTAGCAAACTCATTTAAGCATTGGCTTTTGTTTTAAAAGCCTGCAAAGCAACGATAAGCTATGCTTGCCTGCTTAAACTGTAAGGGAGCAAGATTTACTATCTTAATTTAAAAGCGATAACTTACCTTACTGGCAAGCCCGCAAAATAATTAATATTAAGATCAGCTTATATCTTACTCCCAGTAATCATAATACCAAAAGTAAGTATCTTTAGAAATATTAATAATTATAGTTATAATATTATCACGGTAAGCAACGATACCGTTTCAGATACTTTTTAAA
>JACVJB010000216.1 GCA_015711775.1 Actinomycetota bacterium
AACCAGGGTAACTTTCCTCAAATTCATACAGGCGCATTATCCTCTGTACATAGTCTTTCAGGGATATGGTAAGACCCGCATCTGCAACTGAAGGTTTTTCGGACTCTTCTGCCATTATGTCTATATATGCATTCATAGCATCAGAAAGGTACGGACCATACTGTTTTTTATAAAGCATGTAGTCGACAAGTGGCTCTATGCAACCTTCAAATCCAAGAAGCTTATATTTCCTGTCAAGCGTTTCCCGGGCAAGGCCAGCAATTCCAGCATCATTTGAAATATAATAAATACTGCTGCCATCCTGTGACCATATGGCGCCATAGTTTTCAGAATTATTATTTGTCAAAGTAAATTTATCTGTCCCATCGGTATTCATGATATATACCCGGGAATTGCCTCCTTCATCAGACTGGTAGCATATCATGCTGCCGTCAGGGGAAAAACGTGGCATAAAGTCATTGAAATCATTTGGTTTTATGCCTGTCCTGCCATTATTTAAATCCTGGCTTTCCTTTGCATTTGGATCCTTATTTACGGTATTTTCAGATATTACTGAAACACTTGTTTCATCTTCTTTAACCTGCGCTGCTTGGACTGCATCAGGATTTTTTTACCGCATGAAACTGATAATATTATTAATATGATGCTGAAAGCCAGCAGCACTGCCAGTATTTTATATGGTCTTTTTCCTTGCACATTGCTCACGGGTAATTTTATTTAGAATATTCTTTTATGTTAATAAAATTAATGCCTTATTACAATTCTATTATGCTGAAATAAAAGAAATTGGCTGCATATTTTACAGGCCCGAATCAAGGTACGATGTTTATATAAATCCTAAAATTGTTCAAAAGCAACCTGTTCCAAGACACTCAAAAATTGATAATGATTTAGCCAGGCATATTAAAAATTATTTGGGAATTACAAAATAAAAGATTAATAAATTTTATCTGGCTGCCCCAGGTAATGAAATTTCGACACAATTTATAAAAAATATAATAAATTTAAAAGGTATGATGTTATAATATCGATGATAATTATATTTTACCAATAGAATCGATAAAATATTGACATATCAAATAGCAAACATTATATTTTAAAGTAAAATAGTTGGAGAAAAGTAATGAAGACAATAACAATTTCACCCAAGTATCAGATAGTAATTCCTAAAGAAATAAGGAAAGAATTAAAATTAAAACCCGGACAGAAACTGCAGGTAATACAGGCAGAAGATCGGGTCGAATATATTATCATAAAGGATATCAGGGAAGCTCGTGGATTTCTAAAGGGCATGGAAACTAATATTGAAAGGGAAAAAGACAGGATATGAATTTAGTCGATTCATCAGGCTGGTTAGAATATTTTGCTGATGGCAAAAATGCCAAATTTTTTGCGCCTGCCATTGAAAATACTTCTGAACTTATAGTTTCAGTAATTAATATATATGAGGTTTATAAAAAAATATTATTAGAAAGAAATGAGGAATCGGCTATCCAGGCGGTTGTTTTAATGCAACAACCAAAAGTTATAGAAATTACTTCCTCTATTTCAATTCTTGCTGCAAGATTAGGCGTTAAAATGAAAATGCCGATGGCAGATAGTATAATTTATGCCACTGCAAAAACTTATAACGCAATTGTATTGACACAGGATTCTGATTTTGAGAATTTAGAAAGTGTCAGATATTTTAAGAAAAGCTGATTTATGTGGCTGGACACTTGTGACTCACTTCAAACCATTGAAATTGTTTTACCCAACACCATACACGGCTGCAAAAGAAAAAATTTAAAACATCTAAAATTATACCCAGGCATTATTTGAAAACAATGTTGGACACGGGGCTCCTGGTTAAAGTTGGCCGGGGAATTTACATCAAGCCGGAAATGTGGGAAGATGAAATGTACATATTGCAGTACAGATACAGCAGGGGTATTTTCTCCCATGAAACGGCCTTGTATATCCACGGCCTGACAGACAGGACACCCATGAAATACACCATGACATTTCCCTATGGGTATCATGTGCATTCCTTGAAACGAGAAAACGTCAAAATCAAAAAATCCGTTGAAGATTTGTACGAACTCGGATTGACCTGTGGCGTTTCGCCCTATGGTAATTCAATCCGTCTGTACGATGCGGAAAGAACGCTTTGCGATATTATCAAGGGTAATAATACCTGCGACATCCAGATAGTAAATCAGGCGATGAAGCAATATGCCAGAATGCCAGGAAAGAATATCACGCAACTTTTTGATTATGCCGAAAAGGTGCGTGTAAAGCCTAAAATACTAAACTATATGGAGGTTTTGCTATAAGAACTAACAATTCAATGCAATTAAAAGCATATATAAAAAAGATGGCCGCTGAAAAAAATATTTCTGCCCAGCTTGTCATGCAGAATTAAATGTTAGAACGGCTGTTGGAACGTATTTCCGTATCCAAATATAAATCCAATCTGATCTTAAAAGGCGGCTTTTTGATTTCAGCCATTGTCGGACTGGATACAAGGGCAACGATGGATCTGGATACCACAATCAAAGGTTTTGACGTTAACCATGATACTGTAAGAAGAATTTTTGAGAAAATAGGCGCCATTCTTATTGAGGATGATTTTAAATTTGAAGTGCTGAATACTTCCGATATACGGGAAGGTGACGATTATTCGGGAATCAGAGTAGCGATGAAGGCTGTTTATCCACCATTGGCTGTTCCCATTGCCGTGGATGTTACAACTGGAGACATAATTACTCCAAGAGTAATAGAATACTCCTTCAAACTTTTATTTGACGACAGGACGATCAAAATCATGGCTTACAATCTGGAAACTGTGCTTGCCGAAAAGCTGGAAACTGTAGTGACCCGTGGAGTTGCAAATACAAGACCAAGAGATTTTTACGATATTTACATCCTCTATCAGCTAAGAGACCCTGAATGTGACAAATCGGTATTAAAAAGCGCATTGGTGGAAACTGTGTCCAGACGCAAAAGCATTGCAGTTATGTCAAATTATAAAATTGTACTTAACAACATCGCAGAAAGCGAACAAATGAAAGGATTTTGGAAAAAATACCAAACAGACTTCGATTATGCGAAGGGTATTGATTTTATGGAAATCTGTCGCTTGATTATTCAAATTTTTGATGCAATTGGTTTTTAATAAACAATAAAACTTTTAGATTTATATATAACCTTAGAATCTTCCCTAATATAATTTAACCTATCCTGTGAAAAAGATGCCCTAATTATATATCTTGCAAGATTTTCCATGAACTTGGTTTCGC
>JACVJB010000217.1 GCA_015711775.1 Actinomycetota bacterium
GCTGCTGATATTTTTACTTGCTATTCCATTTTTAATCAGTGACAGTATTTGGGCTTCTCTTGGGGTAAGGTTACAGGTTTCAACTGGTATTTTATCAAGCAGGGGTTTCTTGATATTTTCCAAATAGCTCTCAATCAATTCAATAATTTCAGCATCTCTTTTATCTTTTGTTATTGATTTTAATTCATGTACAAGCGGAAGAACCAGAAGATTAATATTGCGGAAAATATTCTTTGCAATCTTCTTTTCCTCTTTCCCCTTTTCCCTGAAAAGCACTTTAATTGCTGATTCCTGCTCAAGGAGCGCCTGTTTCTGGGTATCTATCCTTTTTTTAAGTTTATGACTCATATCCTGGATTTTTTTAAGGGAAGTGATATCTCTCACATATTCAATTATTCCTATTATATTGCTAAAACCGTCAAACAGAGGAAAAGAAAAAAGTTCATGCCATCCTTTTGAACCATCGGGGTTTCTGTAGCTTACTGTGTCCACCATGGAAGTTCCTGACTTTATTGCTCTTATTGTCGGACAATTAATACAGGGTCTGTCTCTATCATGGTAAACACTGTAGCATTTTTTCCCTATATAGGGTTTTTTGTGCTCATACCACTTGTCCATTACTGGGTTTGTGCCGGTTATATTCAAATCTCTGTCAAGAATGCTTATGCCTTCCTGTATGCTGCCAAAAACATTGTCCAGGAACCTGTCAAACCAGTGAATAAGTTTTTCATGATCACCTGACTCAATAATTTCATTGCTATTACTGTAAATAATGTCTTTTAAGAAATCTTTTTCTTTCATGTGACAATTATAGCAATTAAAAACAGTATATTTCAAAAAAAAGAATTCAATATTAAAATGCATTATTTGCATTTCATATTAGAATTACAATATTCAGATTTTACACATGATATTTTGAGAATAAAAATTTATAATAATACATATGGAAAAAAATGGAAAAAAAGCAGGCTGGCTCACAGATAAGAAGCAGGTGGCGCTGTTCTCACTTATAGTGACAATAATTCTTGTTGCAGTGAAAGTGTTTATAGCATATTTTTCAAACAGTATGGGTGTTTTATCCGAGGCTTTAAATAACGGTCTGGATCTTGTAACTGTTCTTATAGTCTTTCTTGCAGTAAGGATGTCCTCAAAGCCTGCAGATGCGGATCATACATATGGACATGGAAAATATGAAAATCTTTCTGCTCTTATTGAAATAATCATAATCTCAATATTATGTTTTTTTGTAATATATAAATCAGTTCAGAGAATAATATTTAAGAATTTTGATCTGAATCTTAACAATTATGTATTTATTATCCTTAGTCTATCAATTGCTGTAAACATAATAAGAGTCTATTTTGTAGGCAGAGCGGCAAAAAGATTTGATTCTTATGCATTCAGGGCCGAATTTTTAAATTATTTGAGTGATATAATAAGTTCGATTATTGTCATTATCGGCCTGCTTGTTTCAAAAGCAGGGTTTTTCCTTGCAGACCCTGTTGCTTCTATAATAGTTTCTTTAATGATTCTGGCATTTGGTGCAAGGATGGCTGTAAGGGTTGTCAGGAATTTCCTGGACTATATTCCTTCCGAAGTAACTGAAAAAGTTCGCTCTGCTATAGGAGAAATACCTGAAGTGAAGTCAGCCGACAGGATACTTATTCATGAGGTGGGAAACATCAAATTCATTAACCTTGCTGTAAGCGTAGATGATAATATTTATCTTTCCCGTCTCGAAAGCTTAAAAGAAAAAATCAGGAAAAAAATACTTCAGGACTATCCTGATTCGGAAATAATGGTATCTGCAAAATCATCTTTTTCCGAATGCAACATTGACTGCAAAATAAAGGAAATTCTGCTGGACTGTCCGGATGTGAAAGATATACATAATCTTAATATTTATAATATATCAAACATGATTGATATTTCAGCGCATATTGAGTTGAATAAATCATTAAATTTAGTTGAAACAGAAAAACTTACAACTGAGGCAGAAAAAAGAATAAAGCAGGAAATACAATATATAAGAAATGTATACATACATATTGAAGATAAAAAATGTGATGAATGCTGGAATGATATTACAAAACAGTCAGAACAGCTGATAAAAAAAATAGAAGAACAGATATCAGATTATATAATTGTGGATTCATGCCATAATTTCACAATACTTGAAAGAAACGGATATTATAATATTGCTCTCCACTGCAGACTGGACAGGAATATGGAAATAGATTCAGCGCATTCAGTTATAACTGCACTGGAAAACAGGATAAAGAATATATCTGGTAAAATCAATGAAGTGCTTGTGCATGTTGAACCGGGATAATTAAATTAAATAGTAAACAGGAAGGGATTTTTATGGACTGTAAAAAAGAAGTAAATCTGACAAGATGCAATTGCAGCTATGAGCCATGTCCGAGAAAGGGCACATGCTGTGATTGCATATCATACCACAAATCTTACGGTGAATTGCCTGCATGTTATTTTAATGATGCTGATGAAAAAACCTATAACAGAAGCATTGAATTTTTTATAAAATCAAGAAGCAGGTAAATTTATCATTATTACAAATATTTTTATCACAATAATCAGCAATGCTTAATCTTAATAAAAGCAGCTTTAAATCCGGGATAGGAACTCTTTATTATATCTGGATTCATGATAATACTGATTTGCCTCTTATTGTTTATCTTGGAAACAGCGAAAAGTACTATAAAGATTATCAGCAAACACTTGGCTTAAAATATAGTGAAGTCGTATTTTCTGATCGAAATTCTACTTTCATTGAGGAAGCAATAAAGAATTATCTTGACAATAAAGAAAGTCTAAATATACCTTACAGGTTTTTAACAGGCAGTGATTTTGAAAAAAATATATGGAAAAAAACTGCAGAGATACCTTTTGGGCAGGTATCTACATATAAAGAAGTTGCAGAAAATGCCGGCTATCGCGCCGCATGGCGTGCAGCAGGCTCTGCTTTGGGGAATAATCCTGTGATGCTTGTAATACCCTGCCACCGGGTAATTAAATCATCCGGGGAGATAGGCAGGTATGGCGGTGGAGAAAAGATTAAAGCGCTTCTTCTTGAACATGAAGCAGTGCACTCAGCGGACAAATGATAACTCTGCATTATAGACGGTTCGAATCCTGCCTGGCCAGCCATGTTTTCCTAATGGGTTCTAAAACCTCATTTTTAAGATTAAAATCAGTTATTTTATCAGGTTCTAACCTTAAACCGAAGTTCCCAGACTTTTTAGCTTAGAATACC
>JACVJB010000218.1 GCA_015711775.1 Actinomycetota bacterium
TTTCTCCGGTAATAAGATAGCTTACAAATATCATAACTAATCTATCTATTTAGAAGTATTTACACTTAAAAAAGAGAACCGTTTGCTTAATTACATTCCGCACTGCTGCTCAATGAAATGGGTATGAATAATGCCTGATTTAAAATTTTTATTATCAAGTATTCTTTTATGAAATGGAATGGTTGTTTTAATGCCTTCTATTCTGAACTCATCCAGTGCCCGCTCAGCCCTGCCCAGCGCTTCATACCTCGAATTGCCCCAGACTATAAGTTTTGCTATAAGAGAGTCATAGAATGGCTGTATTACAAAATCAGGTTTTATAAACGTGTCAACCCTTACGCCCGGACCGCCGGGAAGCAGGCATTCAATTATTCTGCCGGGGCTGGGGGCAAAATTATTTTCACTGTCTTCAGCATTTATCCGCATTTCAATTGCATGCCCTCTTGATTTTAAATCCTTTCCTAAATACGGGTTCTTTAGCCCTGCGGCCATATTAATCTGTTCCTTGATAAGATCAATACCTGTAACCATTTCAGTGACAGGATGTTCAACCTGTATTCTTGAATTAATTTCAATGAAATAAAAATTTTCTTTTTCATCCAGCAAAAATTCAATTGTGCCCAGATTTTTATATTTAACTGCATTTGCTGCCCTTACGGCATATTCCCTGATTGTTCTTCTTGTTCTTTCAGAAAGATTACCGGCAGGGGCTTCCTCAAGCAGTTTCTGATGCCTTCGCTGTATTGAACATTCCCTTTCTCCCACACAAACAGCATTGCCGCTATTATCGGCAATTATCTGGAATTCAATATGGCGGGGATTTTTGATGTATTTTTCAATATATATTTCGCCGGCGCCAAAGCTTGATACTGATTCTGACCTGGCAATATTGAACATGGACTCCATTTCACCGGGGTTACTGCAAATGCGCATGCCCTTGCCTCCGCCGCCAAAAGCAGCTTTGATTATTACCGGATAACCCAGCCTTCTTGCGCATGCAACCGCATGTCTTGCATCCTTTAAATTTCCGTCAGAACCGGGTATAACAGGTATCCTATTTTTACGCATTGTTTCAAGAGCCATAGATTTATTTCCTGAAAGTGATATTACTTCGGAAGGAGGGCCTATAAAAGTTATAGTATTTTCCATGCACAGCTCTTCAAAAGCTGGATTTTCTGCAAGAAACCCATAACCCGGATGGAGGGCATCGCACTTATATACAAGAGCAGCACTAATAACTGCATCCATATTAAGGTAACTTTTTGCAGACGGCGGAGGCCCTATGCAGACGCTTTTATCAGCAAGGCTTACATGCAGCGAGTTTTTGTCAGCGGTGGAATAAACGGCAACACTTTCAATGCCAAGTTCCCTGCAGGCCCTTATAATCCTAACCGCTATTTCGCCCCTGTTTGCTATTAAAATTCTTTTAAACATACTAATTCCTTTTGCAACAGCAATCCCGAATATTTCAGATTTTAATTTTTAATAATACCTGGTCATATTCAACAGCATCTTCATTATTGGCAAGTATTTCAAGAACTGTTCCATCATAGTCAGAGTTTATTTTATTCATAAGCTTCATTGCTTCAATAATGCAAACAGGCTGGCCTTTTTTAACTTTTGATCCTATATCTACAAAAGGAGGGGCGCCTGGGGAAGGAGCTCTATAAAATGTACCGACTATCGGCGATTTTATAAAAACCGTATTTTTTTCATCCGGTGTATTTTCCTGTAAGGTTTTTCCTGCAACCGAAACTTCATGAAGGTTTTTTTTACTTCCATCTTCAGTCTGGGGGTGCACTTTTTTATTTATCGAGATTTTAACGCCATCTATTTCAAGTTTTATTTCATCTATATTGCTTGAATCAACAAGTTCAGTAATCTCGCGTATTTTATTTAAATCTACATCACTCATATTTGCCTGTCGGGCCTGCTGTGAAAAACCGGGGAATTTAAACTCACCCGTTTCACCGGGCTTAATGCCTGTGTTTGAATACTGCTTATCAGGATAATTTTTGGCCTCAAGTTTTGCATATGTTTTATCAGGAAAAAACATATAGCTTAAAATATCTTCTTCACTGGCAGAAAGAGCTTTTATCTCTTCAGCGCACTGAAGAAAAGTCCTGTCATCTTCAGGCAGGTATTTATTTGTTTTATCAATGATTTTTGATGCTATTTTTTCATCAATTTTTCTGGGAAGCCTGCCATAATAACCATTTACCAGTTTTTTTATCTCATCATTTGTTATTTCCCATCTGTAATCAGAAATTATTGTATTCAGTATTGCCTGACTTCCTATTATCTGGCCTACAGGTGTAGAAAGTGACGGATTTCCAATTTCATTTTTTATCCTGAAAACTTCCTCCAGTACAATGTCAATACGGTTGCTTTCACCAATTTCAGTAAGCTGATGATTTATGCTTGTAAGCAGCCATTTGGGCAGAAGGTTTCGGTTTTTGTTGCTGAAAATAAAACCCGCAAGAAGCATTTCATTCTTAATCATTGGATAAATGTTCTTTTTAAACCATTCAAAAAGCTCAAGCACTTTAAGATAGTCGGTTTCAACAGTGCTTCCGGTATCTTTAAGGCTAAGTATTAAAGGAAAAACTGACGGGCTTAAATCATTGTAGGACGATGGTATAAAACTCAGGTCAACGCCTTCGCATCCTTCCATGCAGGCATTGTAATAATTGGAGACTTGCAGCCCTCTGAGATTGTATGTGCTCAGATAAAACTGCATGTCCAGCGCTGAAGTAAGACTGCTGAAAAGCAATTGCGCCCTGCGGGGAAGCAGAGTGGATTCAACATCTTTTATGCATATACTTTTACAGCCAAGATTCTTTAATTTTGCCGATGCTTCTATATAATAATCTTGCGTTTGAAGATCATCAAAGATAATTGTTCCCTGACAGGTGCTGCCGTTTTCATTAATTGCTTCAATTATAAATCTGAAATTTTCAAAATCATTTAGTGCGTCAAAAACTTTAAACCTGCTTATTCCCGCTTTGATGCAATTTTTAATAAACTTCTTTATAACAGTGCCAGGGTAGACTTCCATTCCGACAAGATTCCTTGCGCCAATTAAAGCTACAAGGTCAAGCTGGGGATTTTTATTTTTAATAGCTTCAACTATTTCAGAAGGATTTTTAAAATTATAGTTTGACAGCATTTTTTCAAATGCCGAACCCCCGAAAACCTCTATGCTTTCAAATTTAACCTTGCTTATATGGTCAATAACCCGGCTCAGCATTTTTTTATTTATATACCCAGGTT
>JACVJB010000219.1 GCA_015711775.1 Actinomycetota bacterium
GATTGACAAAAACAGCACACTGGTCACCAGCGCATACGCACGCGCCGCCTGGCTCGCTTCTTGTGCCCGCTGTGCAATTGATAAAGAAAAAATTCGGTAAAATAATAAATATAGCTTCAATCGCAGGTACGATCGCCTTTGAAAAACATGCAGTATATTGTGCCAGTAAGGCAGCAGTTATTCTTTTTTCAAGAGTATTTGCTATAGAATGGGGAAAATACGGTATTACTGTGAATACTATATCCCCTATTGTAACCCTGACTGAAATGGGCAAGAAAATCTGGGTCGGAGAAGTTGCAAAAGATACCCTCAAAACCATACCTGTTGGAAGGTTCAACTATCCTGAAGAAATAGCAGCAGGGGCTCTTTACCTGGCTGCAGACGCATCCAATACAATAACAGGACTGGACCTTGTGATAGACGGCGGTTATAGTATCAAATAAGCGCGAGTTCTATTTTTTCTTTCAGTTGAACCGTTTCGAGATCTTTTTCATGGGTCTGTTTTTCAAATATAACTATGCACTCTGCCTTTTCTGTAAGCAGAAAAGGCAGGTCATGCCATACCCCTTTTTTAATATTAAAGGCTTTAGTGCCGTCAATTATAAACGCTTTTAATGATTTGTAATCAATTGGAGAATTTATATCGCTCATATCTTCTGAAAGGCCAAATAATATAATAGACTGACCGCTTACTGGTATAATGGCTTCAGTAGTTAAGATATGCCTTTCCATGGACTCACAAATAAAAGGCCTGGGTTTTTTCAATTCAAGCCAATTCATCTGGATGACATCAGCAGATGGTTTTATATCACTTATACCTGGCCAGAAATCAATAATATCCGCAGCAATTGCAGGTTTTGATTTCTGCGGTCCAATAACGTCGCCGTATGGTTCAAAGGATTTTGATTCAAGCATTTCAATTTTTACTTTCATATTAAACACCTCATGGAAATTAATGATTAAATTCTATATAATTTTATATATTGCCCGAACAGTTTTCCTACACAGCCAACTCAACATCTTTAACAAAAATATATAATCCCTTACATTTTTTAAGGTTGGGCTTAATATTACAATTTTCTCTTTAAAATCCTTATAACATTTTTAATTCCGGCTACAACTACGCATATACATCTTCATACAGATCAGCCGGTTTGGGTTCAGGGCTGGCTTTTGCAAATTCAACCGCCTCATCCATTTGAACTTCTATGCTTTGCTCAATCCCCCTCAGCTCTTCTACTGTTGCAATTTTCTGGCTGACCAGTTTGCTTTCAAAACGTTTTATCGGGTCCTTAGTAAGCCATTCTTCACATTCTTTTGGGTCTCTATAATTATCGGGATCGCCTTCCCAGTGCCCCCTGTGGCGCCAGGTTTTGCATTCTATAAGTGCAGGTCCGCCGCCTTTTCTTGCCCTAGACACAGCTTCAAGTGCAGCTTCATAAACCTCTATAACATCATTTCCATCAACACTAACACCAGGCACTCCATATGAATCTGCCCTTACTGCAATATCACGGATATTCATTGTATCCTTTACACATCCGGAGATACCGTAACAATTGTTTTCACAAACATATATAACAGGCAGTTTATAGATTGAGGACATGTTTAAGCTTTCATGAAATGTGCCGCGGTTTGCAGCTCCGTCACCAAAGAAACAAACACACACCTGCCCCTTACCTGCCATCTTGCTTGCGCAACCTACACCGGCCGCAATTGGAAGACCGGCGCCTACTATTCCATTGGAGCCCATTATTCCAAGCGAAAGGTCGCAAATATGCATGGATCCGCCTTTTGCTTTGCAATACCCGGTCTTTTTTGCAAAAAGCTCAGCCATCATCAGTTTAACATCTCCGCCTTTTGCTATAAGATGCCCATGGCCCCTGTGCGTACTGGTTATATAATCATCCCTGCTAAGCGCAGAACAAACACCAGTTGCGACGCCCTCTTCTCCTGTATATATGTGTACAAAGCCGGGAATCTGTCCTGCTTTATAATGTATGACAGTTCTTTCCTCAAACTTTCTTATAAGAAACATTTTACTGTACATTTCAAGCATTGATTTTTTATCAAGTTTGGCAGTCATTTTTTCCCTCCCGGGTTCTAATGAAAATTTATAAAAAAATTAACTGAAATTATTTAAAAATAAAAAATTAAACTTTTTTAATCTGTTTTACCTAAGTAATTTTACCATAATATACTTTGTTTATTCTATAATTATGTTAGAATTTTAAGAGCTTTAATAAATTATATAAAAATAATTAAGGAGTGATAGGCATGGAATGGGGCATGAAAAATCGCCTGAGCAGAATAATACAAAGTGATGGAAGATGTTTTATAATGCCGCTTGATCACGGATATTTCCAGGGTCCTACAACTAACCTTGAAAAGCCCTATAAAACTCTTCAGCCATTGCTTCCCTTTGTTGACGCAGTTTTCTGTACGCGGGGCGTGTTGCGCGCGTGTATGCCTGAAGATCTGGAAAAACCAGTGATTCTCCGGGTATCGGGAGGGACAAGCATTATAGCAAAAGACCTCTCAAACGAGGAGATAACCACATCAATTGAAGAGATTTTAAGGCTCAATTCAAGCGCGGTGGGGGTTTCAGTATATATTGGTTCAGAATATGAGAAGCAAACATTGATGAATCTTGCAAATCTTGTCAATGATTGTGAGGATTATGGCATACCAGTGATGGGCGTTACTGCTGTAGGAAAAGAGCTCGAAAAACGTGACGCAAGATATCTGAGCCTCTGCTGCAGAATTCTGGCAGAACTCGGCGCAAGGATAGTAAAGACCTACTGGTGCGAAGATTTTGAAAAAGTGACAGGCGGATGTCCCGTACCTGTAATAATAGCCGGCGGACCCAAGTGTAAAAATGAACTGGAAGTATTTGAATTTGTCAGCAATGGCATTCAAAATGGGGCAATCGGGATAAACCTTGGCAGAAATGTCTGGCAGAATCCAAAACCGTTAGCAATGGCAAAGGCGCTCCATGCAATTTTGCATAATAATGCAACTCCCGGAGAGGCTTATGATATTTACAGGGAAACAAACTGATTTATAAAATATTTTTCTGAATAAGGTACTGCTGACCTTATGTTCAGCAGAATATACAAATATAAAAGACTGAAAGAAATCAAGGCGGCAGTTTTCTTTTCTCCCGTTTTCTGCTTTAAAGCAAAGCAAAAAAATGCTAAGAAGTATAAAAAAATACCTTACATTTGATGAAATACAGAAATGCGGATTATGCGCATA
>JACVJB010000220.1 GCA_015711775.1 Actinomycetota bacterium
CGCCGCCGCAGCATATTTTCCTGATGCTATTATTTTCCTTAAGTATATTTAATACATCAATACTGTTTGTTATAACTGTAATTCCGCATTCGCCCGATATCTTTTTGGCAAGAGCCTGCGTAGTGGTTGAACTGTCAAGAAAAATGCTTTCACCCTTACTTATAATTGAGGCGGCTTTTGCTGCAATAATGTTTTTCTTTTCAGGATTTATCTGTTTTCTTATGCCGGTTGACAGTTCGGTTGCCGAGTGGCTGATTTTTACGGCTCCCCCGTATACTCTTTTTAAAAAGCCTTCACCCTCAAGAGCATAAAGATCACGCAGTATTGTCATTTCTGAAACATTGAACATGCTGGAAAGATCAGATGTCTTTATACCACCGTTTTTTTCTACAACTTCCGCTATTCTTATTTTTCTCTCTACAGAAAGCATTTTTTAAAATGTTAATTATTGTTGTACTTTGTTTATTGTTTATATTCTATGCTTATTTAAATTTAAAGTCAATTTTAGCTGGGCGTTTTTAATAAAAAAGTGACGATAACAAATGAATTATTATAATAATAATTATTTTTTCATAAATTAATTTTTTTAATAACATCCCTGACTATGGCTTCAATCATTGAAGCATTAACATCGCCGGAATAAGTACTGCCCGGCGTGGCCTTTCCAGCAGAACCGAATGTTTCGATATCAAACCTGACAACATCCAGAAATCCTTCAAATACTGCCCTGAAAAGTTCCGGCACATCAGTTGTCCCAATATACTCAGGGTGCCTTGCAAGGTAATCAAATGCTTTTTCCTTGCCGGCTCCGCACATTTCAGTGTATATGCATATTTTAGGGCAGCCCTCAGCAATAAGTCTTTTTAAATCTTCAGGTGAAATGCCTGTACCGCCGTGCAGGGTAAAGTACACATCAGGCCTTGATGAAAGAGCTGCTTTAATCTGCCTGAATCTTTCAAAATCAAGTTTGGGAACCCCTTTGTAAAAACCATGCGCATTACCTATTGAAACAGCAAAAATATCAATTCCGGTTGCCTCCACATAACGGCGAGCCTCCTCAGGGTCAGTCATCGTGCTTTTAACTTCACCGGTAGTGCTTCCAACTGCGCCAAGCTCGCCTTCACATGCAATACCATGGCTGTGGCACAGATCTGCAGCTTCTCTGGTTATTTTCACATTCTCATCAAAAGGAAGCGCCGATCCATCAATCATGACTGATGTAAAACCGGCATCAATACATCTGTGCATGGTTGCGATATCTTTACCATGGCTCAAATGCAGCCCTACAGGAATTGAAACTTTTGCCGCAACTTCCCTTGTTATTGCGCCAAGGTCAGAAAAACTTACATATTTTTCAAGTACAGCAGGTACTGTTATGAGAACCGGTGCTTCCAGGGTGTTGCTCAGGCGTATTATTGCAGCCGCCTGGTCAAGGCTTAACACATTATATGCGCCAACCCCGTATTTGCGGCTTCTTGCATCTTTTAAGATATCAAGGGTACTTGTAAAAGGCATTTTATTTCTTTCCTCTCTTTGCCGAATTAAAATATATATTTATCTCTATAAAAAACCAGGGATTTTTAACTTCCTGACATTTTCTTCTTAATCTGCCTTATAACTTCCTCGGAAATTCTTTCAATCAAATCACCCGGAACCTTGCTCTGGGCATCCTGCAGTGAGCAACCCTGGCATTCTATTCTCTGGCCCGCACCAGCCGTATGGCTTGCCGCCATTTTTTTAAATCTGTCAAAATCATCAATTGCTTCAGGGTTAATTATAGCCTTGGGCATTTGGCCATTAAGAAGGGCCAGCAAATCGTCGCAAATCATATCCGAGTGCCTGTAAACCACTTCAAGGCCTGCTCCAGCAATATGGGGGGTGACCACAATATTATCCATTTTAAGAAACGGGTCATCAATTTTGATTGGCTCCTGGTGAAATACATCAAGGGCTGCCCCTGCAACTTTGCCGCTGTAAATTGCTTCCCTTAAACTTTCTTCATCTACTATTGCTGCCCGTGCATTATTTATTATATATACGCCTTTTCTCATCATGGCAAATTCTTTCTGGCTTATCATGCCCTTATTTTTCTCGGTACCTCTTGCATGAATAGAAATTATATCAGACTTTTTGCACAGATCATCCAGGTTGACTTTTTCAACACGGTGCTGGATAAAAGCAGCATCTTTCTGGTATGGGTCGTATGAAATTACCTTCATGCCAAAAGCTGCAGACCTTTTAGCTACTTCCTGCCCGACTGTGCCAAACCCGACAAGCCCAAGCGTCTTGCCTGTAAGCTCTATCCCTTTTCTTGATTCCCACGGGCCTTCAAGGCTCATATCCCATATAACGTCTTTATCGCTGCCATATGATTGGGCAGGGGCAGTAAACTTGCCTGAACGAAGCTCCCTGTCAGTTTTAACTATCTGACGCACCAGCCCGATTATCTGGCCCATTGTAAAGTCTGCAACCGGTATTGCTTCCCTGCCAAGGGTGAATATTACCGGTATTTTCCTCCCTGTGGCAAAATCCACATCAATGTTTGCCCTGGGGCCTCCCCTTATTGAACATATTATTTTTAAATCAGCGCTCTTTAATACTTTTTCAGTTACCGGTTCATAGCCCACTATAAGCACATCAAATCCCTGAAGCTTTTCAATCAACTGCTCCTCTGTGCATATTTCATGCGTGGCGCCCCAGCAACAGTATCTTACATCATGGCCCGCATCTGTTAATCTTTTCATTCCTGCTTCGCTGAAATCTGCAGTAATAAATATTTTCATTTAATTAGTCCTCCGGTGTCAGTATAACTTTGATTGCTTTCTGGTTTCTTACTAGATCAAAACCTTCGCTCCATTTTGAAAGGGGCAGCCTATGGGATATCATTGCCTTCATATTAAGCATGCCTTTTTCAGTGAGTTTTATTACATTCTTCCAGGAAATATAATCATATCCGAAATGTCCCTTAATGCTGATGCTTTTGTCAAGTATAGGATCAAGTGAAAAGTTTACCGGATTTTCATCATAACCTATTTTAACAATCTGGCCGCCGTTTCTTGTGATATCTATTGCCTGCTTAAGTACAATTGCAATGCCTGCGCAATCCACAACCAGCGCAACGCCTTCCCCTGAAGTTATTTTGCTTACTTCCTGCGCTACATCTTCTTTGTCTGCCATAATGATATGCGTGGCCCCAAGCTTACTAGCAATTTTAAATCTATACTCATCTTTTGATAAGCCAAT
>MU158507.1:0-485 GCA_015711775.1 Actinomycetota bacterium
AGAAGGGGAGTGGCTATAATCCAGAGCAGTATAAGATATTATCCAGAGCAGATAAATGAACAGGACGAATACTTTATAATTAAAAAGGGAAATGAAGTAAGCGTTGCAGTAAATATAGAGAATCAGGGCAACATTTCTGAAAACGCTGTTGTTGCAAAAGCAGTATATACTGTTGAAGGAATTTCAAAAGCAGAAAATAAGGAGCAGGTTATTGAGCTTATTAATCCTTCAGAACAAAAAACTGTAACATTTACAGGCTTTACAGCATATCCGGGTAAAAAGTGCCAGATAAAAATTGATGCAGGTCCGGTTGAAAATGAGGCAATATTATCAAATAATTCTTATGTTTTTAAATTCATGATGGAAAACTGATGAGCATCCTGGAAAAAAGCAAATCTTTTACCCTGCTGATTATCTCAGATGTAAATTCAAAAATAAGAAAGTTCAGCCTTTCTAATATTATATTTAGATTTATATTTGTTTTT
>MU158507.1:495-3236 GCA_015711775.1 Actinomycetota bacterium
ATAACAGTCGTTGTTTTTTTTATATACAATCTTGTAATAGCGCAGCAGAAATTAAAAGACAAAGTAGTTGAAATTGAAAGAATGGAGGAGCGAATAAACTATGAAATAATTTCGCTTGAGAACCTTACAGTAAAAACAAAGGAAATTGAAACAAAAACAAGAGTACTTGAAAAGTATTTAAGTCAGATTGAAGAACTAGATAAAATGGTTAGAGACATAACAGGAAAAGGCGGTTTTGAAGAAAAGGTCTCTGTCTATAATTACGATTTAAATGCTGCTGCAAACCCTGCAAATCTCTCAAGTGAAATATTTTACTATATTACAGCTATGGATCAGGAGCAAGAGCTCGATGATATTGATATGCTGCTAGATGCCCTTATAATGAAAGTCCCGGGTATATCTACGAAGTTATCCGAGGATAAACTCAATATGGAAAATTATATTTATGAGAGAGAGCACACACCTGACATATGGCCCGCATGGGGCAGGATTACTACACTTTTTTGCGATGGAAGGGCAAAAGTCTGGAGAAGTGGTCTTCATAAAGGGCTTGACATTGCAAATAAAACCGGCACACCCATTCTTTCTTCTGCAAGCGGAGTGGTTATATTTTCAGGCTGGCATGCAGGATACGGAAGGAAGATAATGATATTTCATGGTTTTGGCTATACAACTGTTTATGCTCATTTAAACAGCATATATGTTAATGTTGGCCAAGAGGTCCAAAAAGGCCAGCAGATTGGCACAATGGGAAATACTGGAAGGAGTTATGGTTCCCATCTTCATTATGAGGTCTATGTTGAGGGTATTCCTGTAAATCCGCTGGAATACCTGCCATAAGTTTTCTACTTATTGCCCATTAAATTCAGTAAATAGAATGTTATTAATTTGAAGATGTTAATATGATATTATATTTACAATTAAGAGTTAACAAAAACAAGATCAGGTAATTAAAAAATATGGAAAATATAATTAGGATATCATACCTGGGCCCGGAAGGTACCTTTACAGAAGAAGCATTGCTGCAATATGCTGAACTTCTTTATGGAAAGAAGAAAGGCTTACAAGGGGAGCCTTTAATTGAAAAAATGGCAATAACTACAATACCCGAAGTAATAAAAAGCGTAGACAGGGGAGAAGCCCTACAGGGAATAATCCCAATAGAAAATTCAATTGAGGGTTCAGTTAACCTGACACAGGATATACTTACTTTTGAAAGTGAGGTAAAAATTATTGCAGAAGTTACAATTCCAATAAGGCATTATTTAATAGCAAAACCGGGTACAAAAATTAAACAGATAAAAAAAATAATATCTCACCCTCATGCAACTGCGCAGTGCAGGATATACCTGAAAACAAACTTTCCGGAATGTGAAATTATTGCTGCAAACAGTACTGCTGAAGCTGTTAAGAAAATTGTTAGCCAGGACAGCGCCTCTGCTGCTATCGGCACTAAAATTTCAGCAGAGCTTTATGGACTTGAGATAATTGCAGGTGATATTGAAGATAATAAGGAGAATAAAACAAGATTTGTAATCATAGGAAATCATATAGCACCAAGAACCGGGCACGATAAAACTTCTATTGTCTGTTTTTTAAAAAAGGACAAGCCAGGCAGCCTTTTTAATATTTTAAAAGAATTTGCAGAAAGAAACATAAATCTTACAAGACTTGAGTCAAGGCCTGCAAAAAAAGACCTGGGGGATTATGTGTTTATGATAGATATGGACGGCCATCTCCATGATAAAATAATATATGATGCTATTGAGAGTCTAAGAAATAAAGTATATCTTGTAAAAATACTAGGGTCTTACCCGACATGGCAAAATAAATAAAATGGAAGATTTACAGGAAGGAAAAGTTTGTGATTGACTTGGAAAAATTCAGGAAGAATCCTGAAATTTACAGAGATGAAATAAAAAAAAGAAATATGAAAATAGATGTAGATGCAGATATTAATCTTGATATTGCGCGAAGGGACCTTATATTCAAAGTTGAAAGTCTGCGTGCAAAAAAAAACGAAGTTTCTGATGTAATGCCCAAATGCAGCGGCGACCAAAAACAAAAAATGATTGCCCAGATGAAAGAGCTGAATATTGAATTAAAAGATCTTGAAACCCGCCTGGCTGAAATAGAAAAACAATTTTTTGAAAAAATATCTTCATACCCGAATATTACACATCCGTCAGTTCCTGTCGGAAAAGATGAAAGCGGCAATGTTGTAGCATATATGGTTGGAGAAAAGCCGGAATTTGCATTTGTGCCTAAAAACCACTCTGAGCTTGGAGCGGCCCTTAATATCATTGATGAAGACAGGGCTGCAAATATATCAGGTTCAAGGTTTGTTTTTTTAAAAAATGAAAATGTAATGCTGCAGTTTGCACTAATCCAGTATGTTTTTAGTATCCTTATTAAAAAAGGTTTTGTTCCCCTTATTCCACCGGTGCTTGTAAAAGAAAGGGCAATGTATGGGACAGGATTTTTCCCTGTTGAAGCCAGCCAGTATTATAAGACTGAGCTTGATGATTTGTTTTTAATTGGTACCGCAGAAGTGCCGCTATGCGCCTACCATACTGATGAAACTTTAAATGCTGAGAACCTTCCCCTCAAATATGCCGCATATTCAACCTGCTTCAGGAGGGAAGCGGGAAGTTATGGTAAGGATTTAGGGGGGTTATTCAGAGTGCACCAGTTTGACAAAATTGAGATGTTTATTTTCTCGCATCCTGATAAAAGCTGGG
>MU158508.1:0-2154 GCA_015711775.1 Actinomycetota bacterium
TTCCGCCATCCGGTAGGGCATTTCGCCGAACCACACGATATCGGGCCTGAGGCGCCCGGACGCACCGCAACCGGGGCAGGCAGGGGCATAGGAATGGAAACAGCCATAGATTTTGCAAAAGAAGGAGCAAATATTGTGCTTGTAAGCAGAAATGAAAAGGAGTTGTCAGGCGTCGCCAAAAAAGCTGAAACTTTTGGAGCCAAAACACTTATTGCAACAGGGGATATATCTGTTGAAAAAGACGTTGAAAATATTATGAATATGACCCTCTCGGCCTTTAATAGGCTCGATATAATTGTTGCAAATGCCGGGATACATTTGAGGAAGTCGGTAATTGATACCTCTGTTGAAGAATGGAACAAAATGATGGAAATAAATTTAAGAGGAACATTTCTTTGCTGCAGGGAAGCTGCAAAAATAATGATAAAACAGAATTACGGGAAAATAATAATTGTATCCAGTGAATCCGGAAAAAAAGGATCAGCGTTCCAGGGGGCCTACTGCACTACTAAATTCGGCCAGATTGGTTTTACAGAAGTACTTCAGGATGAATTAAAGGATTATGACATTAATGTAAATGCAGTGTTGCCCAGTGCAACAAATACAAAGCTGCTGCGGGATTCATATCCTGAAGTCAATCACAGTTTGCTGCTAAAGGCTGAACAGATTGCAAAAGTAATAACTTTTTTAGCAAGCGATAATGCATCAGGGGTCAAGGGCGCAGCATACGCTGTCTGGGGGGCACAGAACTTTAAATCAAATCTCTTTAATTCATAGGCAGGTAATCTTTAAAGGACTTTGTTTTCAGATTACACTGTACCAGTGACTGAACAGGTTTTACCCGGACTGTGGCGTCTAGGGTCATTCCAATTCACGTAGCCTGGAAAGTTTCCTATAATCCTGTTTTATGTGATTATATATCTCTTTATAAAGTTCAAAGTACTGCATATATTTTTTATGGTTTTTCTCATCCGGTTCAAGCATATTTACGTATTCCGCCCATTGTTTGCACATTGAATAATCCTTGAAGTAGCCGGTTGCCACCCCGGCAAGTATTGCATCCCCAAAAGGCGCGCCGATCTTTCTTTTTGTAAGTACTGTCGGCACATTAAATACATCAGTTATTATCTGTCTCCAGATATTACTTTTTGCCCCTCCTTCATGCATTACTAGCGGGAAGTTTATTTTTACTTTTTTCTTTATAAAATATTCGAGAGAATCATACATTGCGTAAGCCACACCTTCCATTGCAGCCCTTATAAAGTGTGACCTGTTATGGTTTAATGAGAGCCCGAATACGACAGCTTTTGCATGAGAGTCCCATATAGGGGTTCGTTCACCTGTGAGAAATGGCAGTATAATTAGCCCGTCACTGCCGCAGGGCGCCTTTTCCGCCTGGCTGTCAAGAAGCGCATAGGAGCTGAGGCCAAATGAATTTTCTGCCGCAACCTCGAGTTGTGAAAAGACATCCCGGATATATCTGAGCAGCATACCTCCTGTGGTTGTAGTTGCCGCAGTAACATAAGTATCATTTTCGCCTACTGTAAATCCCCAGGTTATCATCTCATATATAAAATCAGTATCTTTGAGAATAACTCCAAAATTACCGCACGTTCCAAGGTTGCACTGGATATCTCCCACTTCTGTAACACCGCTTGCAATGCAGCTTGCTGTAAAGTCTGCCTGGCCGGCAACCACCGGGGTACCCGGAGTAAGTCCAGTTTCTTCTGACGCCTTATTACTTACCTTTCCAATGATTTCTTCAGCATAATGGGTTTTGCAGAAAATATCCGGGTCCAGGCCCATTTTCCTAATCAGTTCCGTGCCATACTTTCTTTCCTTTAAATTATAAACCCCGGAAAAAGTGGCGCACTGGTGTGTTTCAGCAAAAGTACCTGTCAATTTAAAATTTATAAAGGAGCTTATTGAAAACACTTTATAAATCTTTTTATAGGAATCAGGCCTGTTGGTTTTTTCCCACAATAGATTGACTGCAGAATGATGGTCATCAAGCCTGTTTGCAGTTATATCAAAAATTTTCTTTTCCCCAATATTTTCTCTGATCCATTCATCCTTATAATACCGATTTTAGCCTAAAAACGCACAGATCGTGCAATGTATATATCTAAAAATAAAAATATCCCCCCGTCTACC
>MU158508.1:2164-3228 GCA_015711775.1 Actinomycetota bacterium
ATCCATTCTACCTCTTTTTTTGCCCTCCGGTCCATCAGGTTATATGCATTATTTACAGTATTTCCCTGGCTATCTATCATTACCATTGAAGGAAGAGCGCAAGACAGTGCTATGCCTTTTATGTCTTTCGGACTTATTTTTGACTGATCAATACATCCCTTGATTATCCTGCATGCTATTTTCCAGTAAAGCAGCGGGTCATGCTCGGACCAGTCTGGTTTAAGAGTTATGATAGGATATTCTTCAAATACATAACCAAGGACATTTCCTTCAATGTCTATAATGCACCCTTTTGCCCCACCAGTGCCGTAATCAATGCCTAAAAACGCAGCCATATCAGCATCTCCCTTTAATTCAACCAGTTTTTAATTATTTAACCTTCAAAATAGATTTTATAATTTACAGCGGATCGCTTATTTCTATCTGCCTGGGATTATCGTTCCACTGGTCCATCTTCCTTATTTCATTTATCATATAAACTACATTTTTATATGGGACATCCGGAGGGATATGATGGTCACAGTTTGGCATATAACCGCCATACTTCAATAATTCTTTAACGTCTTTTAGCTGCCTGTCTATCTCTGCCTTTCCTTTTGCAAGTTCTCTCTTATCAATATTACCTATCAGAATAAGATTTTTACCATATTGTTTCCTGAGTTTTACCCCATCCATATTTGCAGCCCTCTCAAGGGGATAAATTGCATTAATGCCGCTTTCTATCCAGAGAGGTATCAGCTCCTCACAATTGCCGTCACAGTCAAGTATTAGCGCATCGCAGCCATTATTTCTCAGCATTTCAACTACCGGCTTATATCTTGGAACCATATGCTCTTTTACAAATTTTGGGCTTACAAGGGAGCCCTTGTTAAAGGCCATATCCTCCCATATCCAGACCCATTCCATAGTAACGCCCGCAGCATAAACTTTTTTCAACATCTCCATTGACATGTAAACCTGCCAGTCCATCATCTCCAGTACAAGCGGAAGATTATCATAAATAGCCACGCTCAAGTTTTCAACTCCCATATAGTTCCTGACATTTCCATAAATTGACAGTGAAA
>JACVJB010000225.1 GCA_015711775.1 Actinomycetota bacterium
TCGCCCCTTCTTAAATTGCCCATTAAATCCTGTGCCTTTTTGGATCTCATCCTCTGTGGCCTGATTAAAAGGAAATAAAATGCTACAGCAAGAACTGCAAGCCATATCCATGTACCGTAATTTGCATTTGCAAAAACGGCACGCCATCCTGTTGGCGCCTCAGTCGTAGCTACAGTTTCCCCTCCAGCCGCTGTTGTTCCGGCAGCCGGGAAAAGGCCAGTGCAGCCTGAGACTGCAAATACTATTCCTATTGCTATAATGCAAACAAGAATAACTGATATTATTTTTTTTGAGATTCGATTCACTCCCAAAATATTTTACTTTAACATTTATTAAACACTATATCATTTAATTGCAGGTCTTTTAATACCGGAAATTAAATGATTTTAAGATAAGCATTTAATCAAATATCACTATTATTAACATTTTATGAATTTTTGCAATGATTTTCTTGGTATTTGGACTTAAATTCTTCCCTGAAGCTGCAAAAACTGCCTTCTTCTATTTTTTTGCGGCACTTTTTAACTAAATCAATCACAAATTGCAGGTTATGCACACTCAGGAGCATGGAGGCAAGTATTTCCCTGCTTTTGTAAAGGTGTTTGATATAAGCTTTAGTATAACTGGCGCATGTATGGCAGCCGCATTCCTCATCAAGGGGGGTGAAGTCTTTTGAATATTTATTATTCTTTATATTTATCTTACCTGCCGAAGTAAAGGCGCTTCCCATCCTGGATATACGGGTTGGCATAACGCAGTCAAACATGTCCACACCAAAATAAATGGCATCTATTATTCCAACAGGATCTCCAAGGCCCATGAAATAAAAAGGTTTTTTTCTGTCAATGTATTCTGAAGTGTATCCGAGCATTTCCATGGTCATCTGCCTGCTTTCGCCCACGCTTAACCCTCCTGCTGCAATACCTTCAAAATTCATCTCCGATATTGACTCGGCGCAGAATTTTCTTATATCTTTTATGAAACCGCCCTGCACAATGCCAAATACCTTAAGCTTTTTTGCTTCCGGCCTTTCAATATTTAACCTGTCCCTTTTTTTAAGTGATGACACTGCCCAGTCAAGAGTCCTCAGCGCAGCATTTTTTGTATATATGACATCGTCTGTGTAAGGCATGCATTCATCAAGAACCATCAGTATATCTGATCCAATCCTTGCCTGAAACTCAATGACACCTTCAGGACTAAAAAAATGGGTGGATCCGTCAATTACTGATTTGAATTGCACGCCATTATCAAAAATCTTTCTCAGTCCATTTAAGCTGAAAACCTGAAATCCTCCGCTGTCTGTGAGAATGCTTCTTTCCCAGTTCATGAATTTATGCAGTCCGCCTGCTTCTTCCAGTATTTCAATTCCAGGCTGCAGGTAAAGGTGATAAAGATTTCCCAGTATTATATCGCAGCCCATGCTGTAAAGGCTTCCGTGATCTATTGCCTTAACTGTGGCCTTTGTGCCCACCGGCATAAATACAGGCGTTTTTATTAATCCGTGAGAAGTGTTTAATATTGCGCTTCTTGCTTTTGAAGACTTGTCTTGCGCCTTTATTTTAAAGAATTTTTTCAATATTTTAATTGTAGAAATTTAATAAGTTTATACTGCTGACTGCAGGCAACCCTATATTATAAGCATGCAATCTCCAAAACTGTAGAACCTGTAGTTATTCTTTTTTGCCTGGTTGTATGCATTTAATATGTTTTGCCTGCCGGCAAATGCGCTAACCATAACGAGGAGCGATGATTTTGGCAGGTGAAAATTGGTTAACAGGCATTCAACAACTTTAAACCTATATCCCGGATATATATAGATGCCGGTGCTGCCTTTGCCGGAAGATATGCTGCCATACTCATCTGATACCGACTCAAGAACCCTTGCAGTTGTTGTGCCCACAGCTATTATCCTGCGTCCGCTTTTTTTTGCTTCCTCAATCTTTTTCGCCTCAGTTTTTAAAACGTAATAGTTTTCTTCATGTATATCATGGTTTCTTATATCCTGGCTTGAAATGGGCCTAAACGTATCAAGCCCTATATCCAGGCTTACCTTTGCAAAACTAATTCCTTTTAAACTAAGGCGCTTAATAATATTTTCAGTGAAATGAAAACCTGCAGTTGGCGCCGCCGCTGAACCATTCTTTTTTGCATATATTGTCTGGTATCTTTCACTGATTATATCAGTATTTTTTATATACGGCGGCAACGGAATTTTCCCGCGCTCCTGCATTATTATTGCCGGGTCGCTGTTAAAGACAGCAATAGCTTTGCCATAGTCCTGTTTGTGCGCAACTTCAAGAAAATGCTTACCGAAAAATACTTTATCTTTATTTTTAAGCCTTTTTGAGGGTTTTAGAAGCACCTCGCAGGTGTTTTTTTCACCTGGCAGTTTTTTTAAGATAAAACATTCAATTTTTGCGCCTGTGCCTTCCTTTATGCCTTCAAGCCTGCATTTGAGTACCCTGCTCTCATTTAATACCAGCATATCTCCACCTGTAAGATATTTTTCTATATTAAAAAAATAATCGTGAGTTATTTTACCGCTGCTTTTGCCAAGCACAATCTTATCCAGGCAGCGGTGAGCGACAGCGACGGCGCCGCCGAGTTCTATCTTGATCGCGAGGACGGTGACGGTAGTACGCTTTTTCGCAACAAGCTGACGAGGGAAAACGGTGGCTATGGCACGTTGGACACTGCCAATCCGGATATCGTGAAAACGATCGATCTGTCGCGGTGGATTCGGGACGAATTGCGGCCAAACGATTACATCGTACTCAAGCTCGACGTGGAAGGTGCAGAATACGACATCCTCGAGAAAATGGCCCGGGATGATACGCTAAGGCGTGTCCGCCATTTGTTTGTGGAGTGGCACTGGCAAAAGATTGGCTTACCCGAGTCGCGGCATATGAAAGTCCTTCAACTCTTAAAGGATCAGCGTATTCCGGTTCGTGAATGGGACGCGGCCGGCTATTGATAGCGCTTTGGTAGGGTGAGAGTCTTTCGCCCCTGCCCACTATGCCTTTCTAACTGCCACAACTCTTGGCTGGAAATGCTCTCTATACGCTTCCGACGTTTCAATTTGGGACTTCATTATTTTGGATCGAGCAATGCCGAACCGGTTGCCGAAGGCGGGAACAACGCCCAAGATTGTAGTTTATACCGCAATCACGGGGGGTTACGAAGCGCTGCGACAGCCATATTTTTACGATCCATCCATTACATAC
>JACVJB010000226.1 GCA_015711775.1 Actinomycetota bacterium
AATCCTTTAAAAAGAGGAGTTTGTGTAAGAGTTTATACGACAACGCCCAAAAAACCTAACTCAGCTCTTCGTAAAGTTGCAAGAGTAAGGCTCACACATGGCACTGAAGTGACTGCCTATATTCCGGGAATAGGGCATAATCTCCAGGAACATTCAATTGTTATTGTCAGGGGCGGCCGCGTTAAGGATTTACCTGGTGTAAGATATAAAGTAGTAAGGGGCTCTCTTGATACCGGAGGAGTTGAAAACCGCAAATCCGCAAGGTCAAGATATGGGGCCAAGAAACCTAAATAAATTTAAATTAGAAACTATTAAAGTTTTTCAGTTTTTTAAGTGCTAAGGAGTATTTAGATGGCAAGAAGAGGAAGTCCGGCTAAGAAGAAAATAGTACCAGACCCGATTTATAAGAATGAGGTAATAACTGATCTTGTAAACAAGATTCTATGGAAGGGTAAAAAAAATGTTGCTGAAAAGATAGTGTACGGCAGCCTTGATATACTTGGAAATAAAACAAAGGAAAATCCTATTGACATACTTGAAAAATGCCTTGACAATGTCAGGCCTGTTCTTGAGGTTAAATCAAGAAGGGTTGGAGGAGCAACATATCAGGTTCCTGTTGAGGTAACCAGCCGGAGGGCAAATACCCTGGCGCTTCGCTGGTTAATTGGTTTTTCCAGGAAGAGAAGAGAAAAAACGATGGCGGAAAGGCTTGCAGGAGAAATTCTGGATGGAGCAAGCAATACCGGCAGCAGTGTTAAGAAAAAAGAAGACTTACATAAAATGGCGGAAGCAAACAGAGCTTTTGCACATTACAGATGGTAGCATCTGCAGAAAAAAGCCCAAAAAAGCTATTTTATTATTGCAGTTGCATAAATAATAATTTATTAAACTAATTGAATATCAGATAAGTAACCCTGCTTTTTATTATTATAAAAGGTTTGTTAAGGGTTATTAATGTCCCTAATATCCGGTCAGCAGGCAGCCTTAATTGTGCGAACCGTTTTTAAGGTACAGCAAATTTTTAAGGCAGAGCCGCATGGAGTTATTTTAAAACTTAATAAAGGTGCCGGATACAAGAAAAAGATTTAAGGAAATGGAAAGAACAGTACAATTAAGTAAAATAAGAAACATTGGAATTGCTGCTCACATAGATGCGGGCAAGACAACAACAACCGAGAGAATGCTTTATTATACAGGCAAGACATATAAGATCGGTGAAGTTGATGATGGCGCCGCAGTTATGGACTGGATGATACAGGAGCAGGAAAGAGGCATTACAATAACTTCTGCAGCAACAACATGCTACTGGAAGGACAACAGGATAAATATTATAGATACGCCAGGCCATGTTGATTTTACAGTTGAAGTAGAAAGATCCCTGCGTGTCCTTGATGGCCTTGTAGCGATATTCTGCGCAGTGGGAGGTGTTGAGCCTCAGTCAGAGACTGTATGGGGGCAGGCAACAAAATACAATATTCCAAGAATAGCTTTTATAAATAAAATGGATCGCACAGGCGCTGATTTCTTTTATGTTATTGAAATGATGAAGAGCAGATTAAATGTCAATCCGCTTGCGCTGCAGATACCCATTGGAAGGGAAGATAAATTTTCAGGAATTATTGATCTCATAGATATGAAGGCAATCATTTATGAGGATGTTATGGGACTTAAGCCTACAGTTAGGGAAATTCCGCAGGAAATGGCAGCGCTTGCCGCCAAATACAGGCAGGAGCTCGTTGAAAATATAGCAAACTATAACGACGGCATACTTGGCAAGTATCTCGAAAATGAAGAAATAACAAAAGAAGAACTGATTGCTGCAGTCAGGGAGATTACCACAGGAGTAAAAGCAGTGCCTGTATTCTGCGGGGCATCTTTTAAAAATAAAGGCGTGCAGCTTCTTCTTGATGCTGTTATTGACTACCTGCCTTCACCGCTTGATGTTGCAACTCCAACAGGCATAAATCCTCATACCCAGAAAGAGGAAATAAGAGAAATAAGCGATACGGAAGCTTTTTCAGGTTTAATTTTTAAGATAATGACCGACCCCTTTGTAGGCAAATTGAGCTTTTTAAGAGTTTACTCGGGAAGCCTTAAAGTAGGAACACAGGTATTAAATACCACAAGTGAAAAAAAAGAGAGAATTTCCAAAATACTTGAAATGCATGCAAATACAAGGATTGAGATTGAAGAGGCATTCTGCGGCGATATTGTGGCGCTTGTTGGTTTAAAAAATGTTAAAACCGGCGATACCATATGCAATCCTGCAAAACCAGTAAAATATGAATCCATCAGTTTTCCTGAACCGGTCATATCAATAGCAATTGAACCAAAGACCAAAGCTGATCAGGATAAAATGTCAATGGCGTTAAATAAGATGGCAGAAGAGGATCCGACTTTTAAAATTGGCATTGACAGCGAAAGCGGCCAGACGATTATTGAGGGAATGGGGGAACTCCATCTTGAAATAATTGTGGACAGAATGCTGAGGGAATTCAAGGTTAATGCAAATGTGGGCAGACCCCAGGTATCTTACAGGGAAACCATAACAAAGGATGTTGAAATAGAGGGTAAATATGTGAGGCAAAGCGGGGGAAGAGGCCAGTATGGACATGTTGTTGTCCACTTTTATCCAAATGAATATGGAAAAGGATTTGAATTTGAAGATAAGACAAAAGGCGGTTCAATCCCGAAAGAATATATAAAACCTGTTGAAATGGGCATTATTGATGCAATGCAGAGTGGAGAACTTGCAGGTTATCCTGTTGTGGATATTAAAGCAGTGCTTCTGGACGGGTCTTATCATGAGGTTGATTCATCGGATCTTGCATTCAGGATAGCTGCAGGCAAAGCATTGAGGGAAGCTACAATTAAAGGAGCCCCAATACTGCTTGAACCTATAATGGATGTTGAGGTAGTTGTACCTGATGAATTCATGGGTGAAGTCATTGGTGATCTTAATGCAAAAAGAGGAAAGATATTGTCTGTTATTTTAAGAAACAACATGAGGGTAATAAAATCAGAGGTTCCGCTTGCAGAGATGTTTGGATATGCAACGGATCTTCGTTCAAAAACACAGGGAAGGGCAACTTTTACAATGCAGTTCAAGAAGCATTCGCCTGTTCCTGAAAATGTTGCAAATGAAATTTTAAGGAAAGTAAAAGGCAGTATAGCGGTTTAATTTTAAAATATTTATTAAATAAATTCAGA
>JACVJB010000227.1 GCA_015711775.1 Actinomycetota bacterium
TTTTATTTATTGACCTTTCTGAAATAATTTTTTCAAAAAATCCCCTTTCTTTTGCAAAGCGGGCTGGCCAGTTAATCTGCATATCATACAGTTCCGGGCTGAAATCAAAATTTTTTTTATTCTCCAGATTTATAATTAACAGAGTAAATAATAATAATTTTAAACTATTAACTACCACAGAACTGGCAGCCGGTCGTTTTTCAGGTATGCCACTGACTGAGCCGCAGCTATTACTTCTTCTTCAGCATTCTTAACGATTATTGAAAAGCTTGCCACTTTCCTGCTTCGCGCAGTTTCTTTTGCCACAGCTGTAAGTCTGTCTCCCACCTTTGCAGGCTTTAAATAATTTACGCTCACATTAAGGGCAACAGCAACTGTGCCGTATGAGTTTGCCGCAGAGCCAAATGCCACATCAAGCAGCGAAAAAACGGCTCCGCCGTGAGCAATGCCGAATATATTATTATATTCCTTTTTTATTTCCATAAAGACTGTAGAGCTTCCCTCTGAAAGTGAAAGAACTTTTATCCCAAACAACTTTGCATAAGGCTCCTGCTCAATATTTTTTTTAATTATTTCAAGCATTTCCATATTATTTAGTATCTTTTTCCCAATGCAGTTTAATCCCGGGTACAATTCATATACAATTCATATTTTATCAATATTGTCTTCATAACCAAACTCATACGGTATTTCAAGTTTTATGTATTTAAAATCTTCACGCTCTACTACTTCTGCATTTTTTCATCCTGCATTTTCCTAAGCTGCATTATTATTGAATTTT
The DNA here is from genome assembly GCA_015711775.1 of Actinomycetota bacterium. Lineage (GTDB taxonomy): Bacteria > Actinomycetota > Humimicrobiia > Humimicrobiales > Humimicrobiaceae > VGAZ01. The sequence continues at coordinate 782 of JACVJB010000227.1, forward strand.
CACTAAAATCAACATTTCTATTTAGTATGGGCTCGCCTTTTTTTACAGCCTGTTTTAATACGCAGCCCTGTGACAGGCCTATTGGAAGGCATCCTTCTTCTTTTGCTGTTTCGTAAAGATCAATCTGTCCGTATACATTATACCCGCCTATGCCATCCAGCACTTCTCCGGCAGCCAAATCCCTTTTTGCAACAGTGATAACTTCTGAGACAAGTCCGCCTTTTCCCGGCACAATCCATGGCTGCCTGTTAAAATATGCAAGCGCAATGGAAAGCGGGGTTTCAAGATTTGTAAGATGATATGGCCTGTATAACAGGTAATTCGGGCCCTGCCCAAGATTAAGATAGTTAATGGTTTCTTTAACCATTTTATTTTCAGTACTGTAAACAAGAAAAACACCCGGAGCAAGATCACCTATTACAAAATCAACAACGCCTTCTTTTTCAAGCACTCCACCATGATCTTTTAAACATAATTTTGAAACAATATCTCTGATATCTGCATGAAGGCCGTGCATTCCCCTTACATCCGGAACAAGGCCTGTTGCATTTGAAAGGCATGCCATTTCAACCATGGATTTGGTTCCGTCAACAAAAGACGTCATCATCTTTGCGCTTGAGCCTTTTTTTGCAGCATATTCTGCAAGAGTGTCCGGATTGGCATTAAAATCAAGAGGATTATTCTTACCTTTACCTGCGCATACTATTTTAAATCCCATACAGTCTGCAAAATCATAAAGTTCCTTAAGCGCTGCAGGCTCATCCCCTGCTGAAAGAGTGTATATCCTGTTATTGCTGCCTGCTATTTTTTTCAGTATTGGCCCAACAGTAACGTCAGTTTCAACATTTAATGTTACCACATCTTTACCCGCGCAAAGAGCCCCAAGAGCTATTTCAGCGCCTGCTTTTGTAAAACCAGTTGCATCGACAATTACGTCAATGTCCTCAATCTGCCACAGTACTGAAAAATCATTTGTAAAAATTACACTGCCATGCCTTGAAGCAGCGTTTAATCTTTCTCTGCCTATACTGCTTAGTCCACCCGGACCTGCTATATTTCCTGACTCGCAATTCTGGAGTAATTCTTCAAGCTTTAAAACCTCCCTGTCGTTTAGCTCCGTGTTTTCCCAGACAATAACATCAGTATCTTTGGGACCAAAAATTTTTTTTAACTCCTCTGCCTTTTTGGTATTTAAGTCAGATGCCGCGCATACCTTAAAGCCCTCAATATCTTCAAGGTGTGAAACAAGGCAAAGCCCCATCTGACCAAGACCCACAACCCCCACTTTTATTGACTTATCCTGGGCAGCAAGCTCTTTGAGCTTTTCATTTAAACCAAGCAAAATTTTCCTCCGTCATTTCTGTGTAAAGTATTACCTGAAAATATATATTTATTATTGTGCAGCAACATTTGCAAAGAATGCATTTTTCTCCGCTTCGTTATAGCCTACTGCAGACGCTTTGCCGAAAGTCTGGGGCCATGAGCTAAATTTCTGAATGGAAACATCCCCGTATCCCATTGAAAGAAGTGCCGGAAGTATTGCCTGCGCCTGTGCAATCGATATATTTGACCAGACAAACTGGCTCAGCCCATTTAAAAAGCCTGCGAGATTTCCGGAATTAACCATGCCTTTTTTCTGCATGAGTAAATCAATTAAAAGCATACTTGACTGGGTTTCTCTTGCATAAGCGCCGCCGCCGTAAAGTGTTCTGCCATACCTTGCCCTGCAGACTGCGAGGGCCTGATCCCCGTTTAAGTGATGGGTTCCGGCGTTTATTGTAATTGTATATTTATCCGCAATATTTTCCTCAATATTTGTGGTCACCCCGCCAAGATAATTTATAAGGGGAGCAAAACCGTCAAAATCTGTGATAACGTAAAAGTCTATCGGTATGCCTGTAAACTGCTCAAAAGCTGCTTCAGCAAGCGCATTTCCGCCCATGGCATGGGCGCCGTTTATCTTAGTCTTATAATTCTTTCCGGGTATGGCCGCCCATGTATCTCTCGGTATCGGGACAAGAACTGCTTTGCGCGTATCAAGATTTAAGTGCACAAAAATATTTATGTCTGTTCTTCCGTTAACTCTTCCTCCGGGCCTGCCCATACCGCTGTCATCTCCCCAGATAATAAAGTTAACTTTGTTTCCGCCTGCAAAACCGCCGGAAGTTCCGGATATGGATCCCCCGCTGCCGGATACGACAGTTGTGGCGCCCTTGTAGCCTGCATATGGAACTATTGCATAATAGGCGCAAAGATCAGTAAACTCCTGGGACTGGACAAACCCGTCCTGGCGCGGTACGTGCTCTGGCTTAGCAACGTGGTGCAGGGCGACTTTGGCATCTCGTTCTCGAACTTCCCGCGCCCGGTGCTCGACGTGATCAAAGAGCGCGCGCCGCGCACCGTCTCGCTCTTCCTCACGGCGACAGTG
>JACVJB010000228.1 GCA_015711775.1 Actinomycetota bacterium
GCATCAAATTTCAGGCTCTCTTTTTTAAAAAAACATATCAGTTTGAAAATCCTGCTGTTTTTCGAAAAGCTATACCAGGCAATGTTTTCATTCATGGACACGGGCCCAAGCATTTTTTTAAAGGCAGGCCTTTGCAAAAGTACTGAAGAGTTGGATGGTGAGTTGCACAAAGATACTGGTTGCGAAGTTGTTGAGTATGCGCCGGATTTTTTTATATGTCCTTCATGCGGCTCAGCTAAACTTGAAATTGTGAAAAATGTTCTATTATCATCCAGTAAATGCAGAAAAAAGTATAGAATAAATGACGGAATATATGTATTTAAAGATGTGTAAAAAATTTATTTTACTATAAAATGAAATGCTATTGTTAAAACCCTACAGTTTTGTTACAATTATGCTACAAACTAAATTTTAAAATAGCAGTTTATTTATATTTACGAGGGGCGGTTTTGCTTCATGAAAACAAAAGTCTATTCAGAAGGTATTATTACAAGATTAACCCAGTATCTTAAGTTCCTGGTTCAGTTAAAGGAAACAGGTAAAAGAACAGTTACCTCTAATGAAATATCGCAGTATACTAAAATAAACAGCGCAGAAGTAAGAAGAGATTTAATATATTTTGGACTTAAAGGCAAAAGAGGCGTTGGTTTTAATATATCTGATCTTATATCAGCATTTAATAAAATACTGGGTTACAGCGAAAAGGTGAATATCGCGCTTGTGGGAGCAGGCAATCTCGGAAAGGCAATACTTAATTACAGGATGCTTGATAAATTCGGTTTTAAAATAGAGAATGTTTTTGATAATGATGCCAATGTAATAAATAAAATAATTTCCGGCAGGCAGGTGCGCGATATTAATGAAATCCATGATGTTGTAAATAAAAAAGGCATAAACATAGCAATACTTGCCGTACCGGAAGAATCTGCCCAGAGTGTTGCCGATATACTTGTTATAAGCGGTATAAAGGTAATTATTAATTATACATCTGTACCTGTTAAAGTCCCGAAAAATGTAAATGTCCAGACAAATGACCCCATTGAAAAACTTTTTCACACACTGTATTACTTGTCAAATACTGTATATAAAAGCTATAATTAACGCATGAACAAAACCAGGGGCTGTTTTATAACATTTGTTATTCTTTTTGTGGTAGTTTTGCTTGTTGTTCTTTTCTTTGCCCTTCCGGATATAAGCACATTTTTTTCACCTTCAGATGATGATTCTGAAGTGGCGGATAAAAGTCCTGTTTCCGGTTCCAAAGACTATCTATTCCTGGGGGTGGATGAGCGTGAGGATTTGAAGGAGTTTAAGGGCAGGACCGATACCATAATGATTTATCATGTGTCCGGGTGGGGCAAAAAAGACGTCCTTATATCAATACCCCGCGATACAAGAGTTAATCTTGAGGGACACGGGTGGAACAAAATCAATGCGGCTTATGTTTATGGCGGAGAGGAGATGCTTAAGAAAGAAATCCGCGATGTTACCGGCATCTCTATCCGCAGGACAATGATGCTTAATTTTGAAGGCTTTAAAAGGGTCATAGATGCGCTTGGAGGCGTTGAAATTACTGTTGATGAGCCAATGCACGATCCCCTTTCGGGCGCAAATTTTGATCCTGGCACTTATCTTATGAATGGAGAGCAGGCGCTGGCTTTTGCAAGATGCAGGAAAACAGCCGGCGGTGATTTTGACAGGGTGGACAGGCAGAAATACCTTATAAGCCAGCTTATCAGCCAGAAAGTTAATTTTTCTATAATTGGAAAAGCTCCACAGCTTATAACAATATTAAATGAAGAGACCCGTTCAGACTTTACGGTAACTGACCTTATTAACTTTGGCGCCATACTTGTTTTTTCAGATAAGGATATTGAAAGAATTACTATCCCCGGCAAAACTGCAACAATTGACGGAATAAGCTATGTTGTTGTTGATGTGGATGAGGTCAGAGAGTTTTTGAAACCCTATCTTAATTAATCCTGGTAAGCTGCTAAAAAATATATTCTTTACAGAAGCATGCATACCTGTTTTTTAAAAAAATGGTATAGATTAAATTTCAGTTTTGTGATTAAATTTTTTTATAATCAAATTACCCAATAATCATAAAAGCAGAGGTATGATGATGCAGGACGAAATCAAGTTAAGCATAGCAAATCTTTCACAGCTTTCTGAGCAGGAAAATTTTCTCTTACAGGTTTCAAAAAAATCTGACCACCTGTCAAAATTCATAAAATCGAATATACCGTCATCTGAAAAAGAATGGCTTTCAGATTATAAAAGCTGGGAAATAAACAAAAAATGGATTAAAGAAATAAGCGATATTTGCATATCTGAATATGAGCAGGTTTTCTTTGATGCCGGTGAGGAGCTTTTTGATCTGAAAGACGGCAACAATTACCAGGATTTTAAGAAAAAATTTATTGGCAGAAACAGCAGATAGCGCGCAGCCAGGATTCAGTTAATAGATAATAATGGGAGCTTTAAATTATTCCAAGATATACAAACCCTGAAATGGGCAAAATCTGGGAGGAAAATTCAAAATTCGGCTACTGGCTTAAAGTTGAAAAAGCGGTATGCCGCTCACAGGCAGATATGGGAATAATACCCCGCGAAGCTGCAGAAGATATAATTAGGCTTGCTGATTTTAATATTGATAAAATCAGTGAGATTGAACTTCAGACAAATCATGATGTTATATCTTTTCTAACAAATGTTTCATCATATATTGGGAACTGGTCAAAATATCTTCACTACGGTCTTACTTCATCAGATGTCGTAGACACTGCCCTTTCACTTCAGATGGTTGATGCAATAAATATCATAATCAGGAAAGTAAGACAGCTTACAGAGATTTTAATATCCCAGGCAAAACTTTATAGCGGCACTGTAATGGTGGGAAGGACACATGGCATACATGCCGAGCCTGTTACTTTCGGGTTTAAGATTGCCGTCTGGGCATTTGAAATGCAAAGAAATCTTGTGCGTATAATGCAGGCAAAAGAGACCATATCATACGGAAAGATAAGCGGAGCTGTGGGAACCTATGCCAACATTGAACCACGGGTAGAAGCGATCGCCTGTGAAAAACTCGGACTCAAACCGGATACTGCTTCAACTCAGGTGATATCCCGCGATCGCCATGCTGATTATGTGCAGCAATTAGCTTTAATCGCCGCCTCCATTGAACGCTTTGCTGT
>JACVJB010000229.1 GCA_015711775.1 Actinomycetota bacterium
GTTTTTCTTTTTTTTTGTTTTTTTGTATATAATTATTTCCCAGTAGGAAAAACTGTTTACAGGAATATAAATATTTATACCAATTATTTAAAAGAAATACTGATATGAAAACAAAAATAAATATAAGGTTTTTAATGCTTGCTGTAATACTTGCTGCAGCAGCTGCCGGGCTTTACTTTATTTCTGTATACAATTATACCTTTTTTAAAGCACTAATTGAGCTTACATCCATTGTATTTGGGGTAAGCGCATTTATAATTACCATCGGCGCAACATACCTGTCCAAAAATGGCTTTATGATTCTTATTGCAACAGGCATATTTACTAGTTCAATTTTTGACTTTCTTCATTTACTTTCTTTTAAGGGCATTGAAATCTTTAAGGGCTTTGATGAAATCCTTTCATCACAGCTTTGGGTGACTGCAAGATTTATACAGGTTGCAGTGATTCTTGCAGCTGTTTTTATAATTAAGATTATCCTTTCAAAAAAATGCATAGCTGCCATATCTGCCATTTTTTCTGCCCTGTTTTTGTGCCTGGTACTGGTTATTTTTATTTTCAGGATGTTTCCTGCAATTTTTATTGCATTTATCACTTATATAATTCCCGGTCTTGCAGTTGTTGCCATACTGCTGTATACAATAAAAAGGCAAGCTTTGGGCAAACGGAATTACATTTTTATTACAGTTTCGCTTGCCCTTCTAATCTTAAGTGAAATTTCCTTTATAGTTACAAGCGATACTTATGGAATAATCGCAGTTGCCGGGCATTTCTTCAAGCTTGCATCATTTTATTTTATCTTCCGTTTTTTTATTGAGACAAATATTAAGGACCCATACATTATACTTTTTAATAATCTTAAGGGCACCAGCGAAAAACTCCAGTTTATAACAACCCATGATAATCTGACGGGCCTTATGAACCAGTCTTCAGTTCTTGAAGAAATTAAAAAACAGCTGGATATTTCAAAAAGATTTAAAAAACCTTTCTCCATAATAATTATAGACATTGATGACTTCAAGAAACTTAATGATATGTCCGGGCACCCTGCGGGCGATGAGGCGCTGAGATACTTTTCTGAAGTTATAAGAAACTCTGTAAGGGATGTTGATATTAAGGGACGCTATGGAGGGGATGAATTTATAATTTCACCACTCGAAGTTAGCTCTGCAAATGCAATAAAAATTGCACAGAAAATCCAGGATACCTTAAATGTGGCAATTCTTGCTAAGGATTCGCCTTTTGAAAAATTCCAGATAAGCGCAGGGGTTAGCGGAATAAGAGCAAACAGAAGCCTTGAGGATATAATTGGAAAAGCAGAAAAAGCGCTTTTAAAAAGCAAGAAACTGGGCAAGAACCGCATAACCCTTATGAGGTAGAATTAATCTGCTGATTTTTTCCTTATGTAGAAAATAAACTTATCATTATCTTTTTCAACTTTCAAAAGTTCATTTTGCGTGTTTTTTGCCCAGCTCTTTATATCCGCTTCTGATGCAGGATCATCAGCTATTAACTGCAGTATCTCTCCTGGTTTAATAGTATCTATTTTCTTTCTTGTCTCAAATATAGGCACCGGACAATAAAGGCCGGTACAATCAAGCAATGCATCTGCTTTTAATTCCTTGTTGTTTTCAGCCATTATATTTTCCTTCCAAGAATAATTACATTTTATATTGTTTATTTTTTTGGCTAAGCAATTATATTAAATACTACTAATTTTCTAGTATTTAATATAATAATAAAAAAACGGGCCAAATACAATCAATTTAAAAAAATAAAACCCTGCTAAATACCCCATGCGTCCTTTTTCACGGGATATTTAATAGAGTTTATATTCAAGATACAAGACAGGATATAAATCTATGTATTTGTTTTAACAAATCAGGCTATGTTATAGGCTTTCTCCTTTCCCTGAAATTTTTGATAATATTTTTTGCTTTTCTTTTAAAGGCATAATAAGCGCCACCTTCATAACATTGGGTTTCAATTAACTTTCTGGGTTATTGAAAGACGAATACCAGCCTGCTCGTAAACCCATCCGTCCCATATATTATCCCGGTTTGATGAATATGGCATAAAATCACAATATATTTCAAATTTTTCCTGTCCGCTTGCAAGAATTTTATTTACAGTCTCAGTAAAGAAATCGCTTTTGAGCAGAAAGTTTCCCGTATTTTCGCTTGGCACTCTAAACACTTCAATCATAAGATCACCCAGGAAAACACTCACTTTAAAATTATCATAAAATAAAGGGTTTCCTAACTTCTTTTTTAAAAAAAATTCTAGATGTGCATCATATGCAAATACATCCCGCATTTCACTTATATCATAAACGATAAAACCGCTGCATTGCCTGTTTGAAGCAATATCTGAAAGCCCAGTATCACCTATATACAAATCTTCGCCATAGCGATATTTTCCACCCTGGCCAGATATAAAATAGCCGCTTCCTGGGTAATTTCTGTTGGGCGCCAGAAACGAAAATTATCGGCATTAAATTCCCTGTCTTGGCCATCTTCTTCAACAATATGTCTATCGGTATCCTTCATGTTTTCCCCTTCACCTTCATCCTGTCCTGGACCAACTATTTCCTGGCCACCATCATTGTGATCGTCGTTTATCTGGTCTTCAATAACACCATCCCACCCAAGCAATATTTCATCCGTTTTCTCTCCTTCAGAGTTGCTTGCTGTTGCGGTGAGATTGTAAGTTTGCCCCTCTTTAAGGTTTACCTGGACCTTTAATGGCCCCCAGGCGCCTTCACTGTCGTCCTTGCTGAAACTGACCTGCGGAAACGGATTACCGGTAATATCTGCTTTTACCCTGTAATAGACCACATCATCCTCAGGCGAATAAACAGGACCCTCATAAACCTTTAATGCAAGAGTAGGCGGAGTTTTTTTATTTATGTTTTCACCGGATATATCTTCGCTGTTATCTTCATCACTCTGGCTGCCACTATTGCTGCAGTATTTACCATCATTTTCATTTTGCTGGGTGTTTCCAGAGATTAATGGAAGGCTGCATAAATTGCACAAGGCTGCAGTACAGGAAAATAAAATTAAAATTATTATTGATAATGCAAAATATATTTTGTGTTACATTTCCGGACCCTCCAAAGCCAGGTATTTGATTCCTTTTAATTTATGCAAATACAACAAATCATAAGATTTATTGCTGAT
>JACVJB010000230.1 GCA_015711775.1 Actinomycetota bacterium
GCTGCCGTCTTTTTCTTCATATAATGATTTAATACTGTGGTTCTTATAATCTTTTATAGCTTGGGGATTGTCAATATTTATTTTATAATAATCATAAATTTTTTTGTCTGCTGTCATTTCAAGATGTACTGCTGCTTCTCCCTCATAGCTTGCCGCATGGGTAAGGTTTAAAACTGAACTTACTGAATCAAAAAGTCTTCCCATGCTTGTTGTCAGCGGAGAATTGAACCCGGATTCTATCTGGGATTTTATTATATTTATTTCAGCGCTGCTTATAATGTTTTTATAAAAAGGAAAATTAGTAAATAAGTAAGATTCAAAATCGTCATATCTATTATTTTTATCATTTTTAAAAATATCGTAAAGATATGCAAACGCCATTCTGTAAGGCTTTTTTATTGCAGCGGATCCTCCGGGAAGAATTTTTTTCATTAGATGGCCAATTCTTTTAAAACTAAGCTCCAAACCCTGCCCGGCTGCCTGATTATTTTGCATTACCAGTATTTCGCTGCCCCATATATTACCGTCATCGCCATAACCTGTGCCGTCCCATGAGAAGCCGAGAACTGCTTTGCTCAATCCAACACCGCTTTTAAAAAGATGATTTTCTGCCGCTACTGCGGCAATATGCGCGCTATGATGCTGTACATTTATTATCTTTGTTTTTTTAAAGAGATTTTGTACAAATTTTGTAGAGCCGTAATCGGGGTGACTGTCACATGCTGCAATGTCAATTTTTTTTAAGCCGAAAAGATTCATGTAATTTTTAAAAGTTGAGTTGTAAAAATCCAGGCTTTCCTGGCTTTCAAGGTCACCTATATGCTGGCTTAAAATCGCGTAATTTTTAGTAAGAAAACAAAAAGTATTTTTTTCATTTGCTCCAGCAGCAAAGATAGCGCGGTTTCCTATATCAATATCAAGCTTGACGGGATACGGGGCAAAACCTCTTGCTCTGCGCACAAGCATTTGACTGCCGGTAGAAATTTTTAAAACCGAGTCATCATATTTTGAGAATATATCTCTATCATGGATTAAAAAATAATCGCAGATATTTTTTAATTTTTCAAAAGCTTCAATGTTGCCGGATGCAATCGGTTCCTCTGAAACATTTCCGCTGGTCATAACAAGCGGGAAATCAATTAAAGAAAACAGCAGGTGGTGCAGGGGAGTATATGGCAGCATGGCTCCCTCGTATTTATTATAAAATGAAACCTGCTCTGCAAGCGCAGAAGCTGCAGGAAAACTTTGAGTGTCATCTTTTTTTTTGCGCAACAGCACAATAGGCGCAGCAGCAGATTTTAAACTGGTCTCTTCGGTTTCTGAGACTATAAGGTATTTTTTTACCATCGCAATATCTTTAAACATAACCGCAAAAGGCTTTAAAGGTCTGTTTTTTCTTGCCCTCAGTTTTTTGACAGCTTCCCCGGATAGTGCATTACAGGCTATCTGGAAACCTCCAAGGCTTTTAATGGCTATAATTTTATCGTTTTTAAGCAATATGGAAGCTTTTTTAAGCGGATTTTTCTTATAAATTATTTTTTGCAAATTATCTGTAAGAATAAGCACGGGACCGCATTTTGTACATGCATTAGGCTGTGCATGAAACCTCCTGTCCAAAGGGTCATGGTATTCTGCGCTGCATTCAGGACACATTAAAAACCTGTGCATAGTTGTATTTTTCCTGTCATATGGCATTTTTTTAATAATGGTAAATCTCGGGCCGCAGTTGGTGCAGTTTGTAAAAGGATAAAAGTATCTTCTGCTATCCTCAGGGTGGAAAATATCTGCCAGACAGCTTTGGCAGGTTGCAATATCAGGGGAAATAAGCTGGAACCTTTGCGCTGATTCAAGAGTATCTGAAATTGTAAAATCTTTAAAAGTCTTTTTGTCTGTTTTTGCAAAAGTTATTTCTTCAATAAGGGAAGGGAGCGGCTTTTTTTTGACAATATTGCGGCAAATGGAGGATACCTCAGACCTGTTTTTTACATTTATCTCAATATAGACGCCCTCAGTCGTGTTTGCAACAAAACCTTTAATGCCAAGATCATTAAAAAATCTCCAGATAAATGGTCTGAAACCAACACCCTGGACTATACCCTTAATATTTATACCGTATGTGTCGTTCATTTTTATTTACGTCTTTACCTTTAATATTTAAAGTAATAATATTAATATAATTACTATCATTTTAATAGCATATGTTTAGGCGACGTTTATTTAAGATAATGATAGTTGTTTAGTAATATTATAAACAGATTAAAGAACATTCATGGATAGAAAAAACATTATAAATACGAGATATATTACGTTTGATAATTCCGAAGGCCGGCTGTTGTTTGACAGCGGGCAGAAACTGCCTGCCGTCACGATTGCATATGAAACCTACGGAACTTTAAGTAAAAAAAGGGATAATGCAGTGCTAATTTTTCATGCGCTCTCTGGCGATGCGCATGCTGCAGGCTTTAACTCTGAAGATGATAAAAAACCGGGCTGGTGGGATATAATGATTGGTCCTGCAAAACCTTTTGACACTGATAAATATTTTGTTATATGCTCAAATGTGATAGGCGGATGCAAGGGCTCGACAGGGCCTTCTTCTATAAACCCGGAAACAGGCAAACCATTTGGTCTTTTATTTCCTGAGATAACAATAAAGGATATGATAAAATTCCAGAAAAAACTTCTTGAATATTTGCAAATAGAGGGGCTTTTTTGCATAGCCGGCGGATCAATGGGAGGTATGCAGGCGCTCCAGTGGATAGTAACTTATCCTGAAACTGCAAAAGGGGCAATAATAATTGCAGCAGCGGCAGAACACTCCGCTCAGCAGATAGCTTTTAACAGTATCGGCAGGTATGCAATAATAAGTGATCCCGCATGGAACAATGGAAATTATTATGACACCAGCCGCATGGGCAAAAAACCGGATATAGGGCTTTCAATTGCAAGGATGATAGGTCATATAACTTATATCAGTGAAGAGTCAATGCATAAAAAATTCGGAAGGGACTTTATAAATAGAGACAGGGTAAAAAAAAGTTTATCAGACTTTACCAGGGAATTTGAAGTTGAAAGCTATCTTCAGCACCAGGGCGAAAGCTTCATTAAAAGATTTGATCCGAATTCGTACTTATATATAACAAAAGCCCTGGACAATTTCAATTTAAG
>JACVJB010000231.1 GCA_015711775.1 Actinomycetota bacterium
TTTTTAATTTCCGCTACTCTTATATCTCTTGTGTTTTAAAATCCTTTCTGACCATTGAGGTCTTTCGAAAAGAGATTGCTTTGTTTAGAAGATATTGGGTTAGAAAAACATCTGGCGCGGAGAAAAAAGCTGGCGCTGGTGAAACGCCGTGTTGGCCTTTGAAGCAGTTGGTGGTAGAATTGGGGCAAGAGTTAATAAATTAAGGCAAATTATATTATAAATTAGTAAGGGAATAAACCAGGAGGGAAGGATACCTAATGTGATTGGGTTTAACGAAGAAGGAGCTCTAAAAAAACTTAAAGATGCCGGATATTTTAATATTACTGTGATAAAAGAAGAAAGCAGCAAAGAAATAGATAAAGTTTTTTCACAGGTTCCTGACTCCGGTATATCTTACTCAAAGGAACTTGAGGTAATTATAAAGATAAGCCTTGGCGTACAGATCCCTGATTTAACCGGGATGAATAAAAGTGATGCAGTTAGCCTTCTTGGGAGCCTTGGATTTATTGTAAGTATCTTGCCCGATGCTTCTGCTTCAGGCAAGGTAAAGTCACAGGCACCTCCTGCTCTGTCGTATGCTTCTTACGGCTCAACAGTAAAAATTGAAATTGAAACAACAGAAAGCACTGAAACAAGCAGTTCAAGCTGAAAAAAATATTAAAGTTCATTTTGGGCCTTTATAATGGAAATATCCGCATCGCTGGCAAATTCATCATTTTTCTTTATGAAAAGCCAGTCTTTTGGCGATGCTTTTTTCAGGCGCACAAGAGCAAACTCTCCTTTTAAAATATTTCCTTCAAGGATAAAAGTAAGGTGGCCCTTATTAAAGCCTTCCCGGAAAATTTCCTGGCTTTTGTCATAATCATCTGTATCATATGCATGATAAGTTCCCCTATCCCAGATATATACCTGGCCCGCTCCGTAATTGCCGTCAGGTATGACTCCCTCAAAATCTCCATACTCAAGAGGATGGTCCTCCACCATTACCGCAAGCTTCTTTTCTTTGGGGTTTACAGTAGGGCCCTTTGGCACAGCCCAGCTTTTAAGCACCCCATCAAGCTCAAGTCGCAGATCAAAATGCAGACGGCTTGCATAGTGCTTATGAATTACAAAAAGTAACTGCTTCTTATTGTTTTTGCTTTTTTCTGCAGCAGGTTCATTTGTTTTATCAAAATTTCTTTTTGCAGCATACTCTTCAAGAGACATTTTTATTCACCTTCCATGCGATATTTTTTATGTTAGAACAGATGTTTATAATGCATTTTATACGTAATATAGAAAAATTAACCGTTTTTCACAAAAAATCCTTGACTGTAAATAATTAACAGACATAATTTTTTAATAATTTATTAATTATAATGCAAAAACTTTATAATGATCAAAATCCGGAATTTTAGTTTTATAAAAAAATAATTTATTGGCTGTTAAATGCGCAACATGACGTCAGATATTTAATATGGCTGAAAATAATTTAATTTACGGGATAGCTATAGGGCTCTTTTCTTACTCCTGCCTCTACCTTGGAAAAGGCATACAGAAACTTGGCATCAACAGGAATTATTATTATTGGAGTTATTCTGCTGGCGTTATTTAAACCTGAAGATAAAAAAGTTTTTAAAAAGCCTGTAAATAAACAATAAAATTATTAAAACAGCATTCCGGAAGGCGGTTATTTATGCTTGATAAAAGAATATATTTTGAAGAAGATGCAGACAGCGCTGTTCTTGATGGCGCCACAGTTTCAGTAATAGGATATGGAAACCAGGGCCGCGCCCAGGCGCTTAATCTTCGCGACAGCAAAGTAAATGTTATAGTGGGGGCAATAGCAGACAAAAGCCGCGAAAAAGCGAAATCTGACGGATTTGAAGTTTATGATATCAGGCAAGCTGTAAATAAGGCAGATATTGTATTCCTTTTAACGCCCGATGAGGAAATGCCGAAACTTTTTAAAAATGATATTGAACCCTACCTTAAAAAAAACGCAACAGTTAATTTTGCATCGGGATATAACGTTGCATTTAAACTTATAAAACCAGCTCCTGACAGAAACATTATTATGATTGCTCCACGCATGATAGGTGTAGGAGTAAGAGAAAGATATCTTAGCGGTGAAGGTTTTTACAGTTTTATCGGAGTGCACCAGGATGCGGATGGCAACTCAGAAAGCCTGCTTCTTGCTCTTGCAAAAGCTTTAGGCACTTTAAAAGCAGGCGGTATTGTAACCACTATGAAGCAGGAGGCGCTGCTTGATTTGTTTAATGAGCAGGCATTCGGGCCGGCATTCGGCCGGGTGCTTTTAAGCTCGATAAACACTCTTATAAAAAACGGGCTTCCGCCTGAAGCAGTTTTATGTGAAATGTATTTAAGCGGTGAAATGAGCTATACATATAAAAAAATGGCCCAGATAGGGCTGGTTAAACAGACAAACTTTCATTCAAATACAAGCCAGTACGGCGCAATGTCAAGAGGCATAAGATATATGGATTTAAAACTTGAAAAGAAATTCCAGGCCACAATTGATGAAATCAATTCAGGCAACTTTGCAGGCGAGTGGAACAGCCCGCTTGCCAAGCTTAAGTTCAGGCTCATTAAATACTTTGCAATGCGCCAGAGTATAAATAAAATTGAAAATGAAGTCAGGAAAAACCTGAAGTTAAAGGATATTGAGGCAGACACAGATCCTGAAGAAATTGAAGCGCTGCTTAATAAAGCTGAATTAAAAAACGATATTGATCTGATAAAGGATTTGTATGATTATGAGTATTAATAACAAAAAAATAATAAATAATGCGCTGCAGTTTTTATATATTGCTGTATTTATTGCAGGATTTCTTACAATCTTTATGTATTTTTTCAGCGCCGCAGGTATTTTAATAGGCTTTGGTTTTTTCATATTTTCATGTATAGGCAAATTATCAAAATCTTTTATTATATTTTTTATATTTTCATTAAATAAATTTAAATCAAACTTTTTAATATCTTCTTTAACTTTTTTATTCCATTTTTCATACAAAGTATTTGCAGAGCCTTTTTCTATTTCATAAGGTCTAACCCTATATAAAACTCTCATAAAAAGGTCACCATAAACAATTGCCTGTATGCCCTTATTTATAAAGCTTGGAGTAAGCTTAAAACCTGGATTTTTTTCTAAGCCATTAACAGAGAG
>JACVJB010000232.1 GCA_015711775.1 Actinomycetota bacterium
TAAACAAATGGCCAATAAAAATTCCTTATTCAGAAAACTTAAAAACTTTTTAATTGCCAGATTTATTTTTTTAAATGGCATCCTTTCTATAATAATACTTGGCTTAATACTTGCTTTTCTTGTATATAACTCGCTCAGGTTTTTATCAACTTATCCGATGCTGGATTTTTTAACCGGTACAAAATGGTCACCAACAATGGAGCCGCCAAGTTTCGGGATAGTGCCTCTTTTATACGGTTCTGCAATTATAGCTTTTGGGGCAATATTAATTGCAGTACCGCTTGGGCTGGGAGCAGCAATCTACATTGGAGAACTGGCCCCCAGGTCAGTACGGGAAACATTAAAGCCTATTATTGAAATTCTTGCTACCATACCATCTGTTGTGATAGGGTTTATTGGCATGATGATACTGGCGCCATTTATTAAGGATTTGTTTAAAATAAGTACAGGGCTTACTGCGCTTGCCGGATCTATTATGCTTGGTTTTATGGCTCTTCCAACTATCATCTCAATATCAGAGGATGCCATCAATGCAGTTCCAAACAAATACAGGTCCGCCTCGCTTGCCCTTGGCGCCACAAAATGGGAATGCACTTATAAAACTGTTGTACCTGTTGCAAAATCAGGAATGTTTGCTTCGGTTATGCTGGGGCTTGGCAGGATTGTTGGTGAAACTATGACTGTGCTAATGATCACTGGAAATTCACCCAGGATAGCTTTTTCATGGCTTCAGCCGGCAAGAACCATAACTGCCACCATAGCTTCAGAAATGGGTCAGACCGTAAGGGGAGGTATGCACTACTCGGCGCTTTTTGCTATTGGGCTTGTTTTGTTTGTTATAACTTTTTTAATAAACTTCATTGCAGAAAGCTTTACCAGGAGAATCAAGAATATGTAGGGGTCATCCATCATGAATGCTATTATTTATTCCAAAAAGTCAATAACTATGAGAAGAAAAAACTTTCAGCAGAAGTTTTTTTATATACTCCTGCTCATAACAGCTATTATAGTTGTTGCATTTGTATTAGGTATAGTACTTTATCTTATTATTAAAGGCGCCAGCGCAATAACATGGGAATTTTTATCACAGAAGCCAAGCGCAGGTATGCGGGAAGGCGGTATACTTCCTGCAATACTTGGCACGGTTTATCTTATAATTGGAACAATTATAATATCTCTGCCAATTGGAGTGTTTTCCGCTATTTATTTGAATGAATATGCAAGTCAAAATAAACTTACAAATATTGTTAGAATGTCCATCGTAAATATGGCGGGAGTTCCTTCAGTTGTATACGGGCTTTTTGGGCTTGGTTTTTTTGTACTTTTTTTAAAATTCGGCCGCTCAATAATTGCAGGTTCGCTTACCCTTGCGCTTCTTATACTGCCGGTTATCATTACAGCAACGGAGGAAGCTTTAAGGGCTGTTCCGAACACTTACAGGCATGCATCGCTGGCATTGGGGGCAACCAAATGGCAAACAATTATTAAAGTTACACTGCCTCAGGCAATTCCCGGCATTATTACAGGTACAGTTCTGGGCGTTGGCAGGGCAGCGGGGGAAACTGCACCTATATTATTTACTGCTGCAGCATTTTTCCAGCCTAATCTGCCCAATTCAATTTTTGACCAGGTAATGGCGCTGCCTTATCATTTATTTGTGCTGGCAACACAGGTTTCTGACGCACCTGATGATAAAAAGTGGGGCACTGCGCTGGTGCTACTGATAATAGTACTTTTCTTTTCAGTAATAGGTACTGGTTTGAGGACAAGAGCAAGGCTTAAAAGGCAGAGCGGGCATGATGTTTAGATTTTTTATAGTATATTTAATTAATATTTTAAATTGAGGAAAAAATGAGAAAAACATTTCATGAAAAACTGGATGAAGTTACTGAAAACCTTATAGAAATGGGCAGTCTGGTGCAGGATACAGTAAGGGATGCAATTAATTCTCTTATAAATGGCGACATTGAGCTTGCGCAAAAAGTAATAGACAGTGACTCAAAAATTGATGATTACGATATAATGATTGAAGAAAAATGCATGTATTTACAAGCCGAGCATCAACCGGTTGCCAGGGATTTAAGGCTTATCCACAGTATATATATAATTGTTATTTATGTGGAAAGAATTGGAGATATAAGCGTTAGCATAGCAAGACTTGCGAAAAGGCTTCATAAGGATAATAAAGTATTAATAAATAAAAATGTCCTGAATATACTTATTGAAATGGGCAATATAGTGATGCAGATACTTGATAAAGCCTTAAAAGCATTTAAAAACAGGGACGCAAAACTTGCGCAAAAGCTTGACCATATTGATGATGCAGTAGATCAGTTGCAAAAGACTCTTTATAAAGAATTATATAGTACGGCATCAAAAGATGAAAATTACATAAGGTTTGTCTCAAATATTTCTCTTGCCAGCAGATACCTGGAAAGAATAGGAGATAATTCTGTAAATATTGGCGACAGGGTTGTTTATTATCTTACAGGAGATTTTAGAGCCATACACAGTGATATATAACTTAGTTCAAAACTTGCTTTTAGTTTAGACAAAACCTATAGTTTTTACTCTGATATGCTCCGGCATATTTTTAACCAGGCATTAAAACAAGTCTTCATTTTTTGTCTACTTAATTATAAATTGCAGATCCTTAATGCCAAAGATATAAGTATATCAATATATTTTTATATACAATATATTGATATACTTTATTTTTTAAGTTATAATATCATAAAATATAGTAAAAACTAAATAATAATAATTTTTATATTTGCAATATATTTGTTTTAATAAAAAATTTAAAAAGAACAAGGAGGCAAAATGTTAAAAGATACCAGTGCAAAAACACTAAAAAACTTAAAAGAAGCTTTTGCGGGGGAATCACAGGCAAACAGGAAATATCTTGCTTTTGCGGCAAAAGCTGATGAAGAAGGTTACAGCCAGGCTGCAAAACTATTCAGGGCTGCAGCAGATGCTGAAACAGTGCATGCTCACGCTCATTTAAAAGCAATGGGAGGTGTTGGAAGTACAGCAGAAAATTTGCAGGCAGCAGTAAACGGGGAAACTTTTGAATTTAAAGATATGTATCCTGAGATGATAAGCGAGGCTGCAGCAGAAGGGGAAGATGAAGCGCAGATGAGCTTTATGAATGCCAATGCG
>JACVJB010000233.1 GCA_015711775.1 Actinomycetota bacterium
TTAACGCCTTCCTCTTCTGATTTGGCCCCTACAATCTTATAGACAAACATTGCCCCTGCAACTCCCCTGCGCCCGGCCGTGTATGTGCTGTCTTTAACTGCCACATCATCATTTATTATAACGGTTTCAACATTGGGCCCGCCTTCAAACTCAAGCATTTCGCTTGCCATCTCAAAATTTGCCCTGTCTCCGGTATAGTTTTTTACAAGAAAAAGCACTCCCCTGCCCCTGTCAACTATTTTTGCAGCATCAACAATTGCGTCAAGAGTCGGGGCTGCAAACACAGGTCCTGCGGCGGCCGCATCAAGCATACCCCGTCCAACATAAAAAGCCTGGTCTGGCTCATGGCCGCTTCCCGAGCCGGATATTACTGCAACCTTATTAAGATAAGGGTCTTTCCGGTATATTATTCTTTTTTCATAAACTGCAGCAAGCTTTTCAGGGTTTGCCATAACCAGCCCTTTCAGCATTTCATTTACAACATCTTCTGGTTTGTTTATTATCTTTTTCATTGGTTACTCCTTAAAACCTCAAGGGCCGCTTCAAACATAATAACTATTATAAGGGAACCGGGGTCCCTGTTTCCCCTGCTTCTTTCACCCACATAAGAAGCCCGGCCTTTTTTTGCAACCATGTCAATTGTTCTGTCTGAACCTTCCTTTGCAGCCAGGAACGCTCCTTCAATAAGCTGCATCATGCCGGTATAATCATTAATGCCATCACCGGCACCCGATTCAGGCGGCTGACTGGATTCAAGTATTGCTTTCATTGTAAATACTGCCGGTTCAAGAGAGTCAACAAGAGTTTTATCGCCAACACTTGTATTTCCGCCCCTTCTTTTTATAACATCAAGCGCACTTTTAACTGCAGCCACCCAGTCAGAAGCTGAGGGGCTGGATTTTTCTCCAATGCTTTTGCCTGTTTCAATAAAGCCTGTGCCAAGCATTGCCCCGCTTGTGCCGCCTATTGTATAAGCAAGGGTAAATCCTGTTTTCTTTAAAATATCGCCAGCTTCAAGCTGTGAAAATTCTGCCATCGCGCCCAAAACAGCTTCAAACCCCCGCCTGATTCCCGAACCGCAGTCTGCATCCCCCATAGAGTCAAGCTCCGTCAGCTCATTTTCTGCAGCTATAAGTTTCTTGCTTATCTGTTCAATTACCTTGATTAAAATTTCTTTTTGAGTTGCCATAAATACCTTTTATATAAATATTAAAATATGCCATTATGTGCACCGCATTACTGTTTCTTAAATTTTAAATTTTCTTTTAATTAAAATCAATTTATAATTTCATTTGCCGGGCTTTTGGTTAAATAAATATAAAACAGGCAGATATTAAAGAAAAAAGCATACAGGGTTTTCATATATGGCAAAAAACAGTAAAACAATAATTTCAGGACCGGAAGCTGTAAGGGTAAGGTTTGCACCAAGCCCTACAGGATATCTTCATATTGGAAGCGCAAGAACAGCATTTTTTAACTGGCTATTTGCAAAAAAGACAAAAGGCAAATTTATACTTCGTATTGAGGACACTGACATGTCCCGCCACATGGAAGAGCCAATCGACCTTATAATGGACTCTCTTAAATGGCTCGGCATAAATTGGGATGAAGGCCCAGACACTGGAGGTAACTTCGGCCCTTACAGGCAGTCCCAGAGAAAAGATATTTATTCAAGCTATGCAGGTAAAATGATAGCAGATGGAAATGCTTATTACTGCTTCTGCAGCCAGGAAAAACTTGCAGAAAAGCGACAGTCTTTCATAGAAGGCAGAGGTTCAGACTATTATGAATACGACAGGGAATGCTATTATCTCGCAAAAGACAAAATTGAGCAGAATTTGAAAGAGGGCATTCCTTATACGGTGCGGCTGCTTGTACCCGATGATTACGATATAGCTTTTACAGATACTGTTTACGGCCCGATATCAGTAAACAGCGGTACGCAGGAAGATTTCATAATAATCAGGTCAAATGGGCTGCCCACATATAACTTCTCTGCTGCAGTTGATGATATCCTGATGGAAATTACCCATGTAATAAGGGGCGAGGACCATCTTTCAAATACGCCAAAACAGATACTTATATACAAGGCTTTAGATGAAGAGCTTCCCGTGTTTACTCACCTTCCCATGATACATGGCGCAGACGGGCAGAAATTAAGCAAGCGCCACGGTTCCATATCCATTGAAGCATACAGGGATGAAGGGTTTTTGCCTGAGGCATTAAGGAATTATCTTGCGCTTCTTGGCTGGGCTTTTGATGAGAAAACAACTGTTTTTTCATCAAATGATCTTATAAATAAATTCAGTCTTAAAGATATAAATAAAAAGCCTGCAAAATTTGATTATGAAAAGCTTCTCTGGTTAAATGGCTATTATATTAGGCAGATGCCTGAAAAGGAGCTTGAAAAACTGCTGGCAAAAAGAGTTACTTCAGCAGATATTTCAATAAAAGGTAAAAACATCACTGATAAAAACATTGCTGCAGTATTGCCTGCCATAAAAAAGATTATCCCGCTTATTAAGGAAAGAGTAAAAACCTTAAAAGAGGCCCGGGACATAACTGTAAAGTTTTTTGAAGATATAAATTATGAAAATGATTTTATTGAATATATTAAGTCAAATAAAGAAAGGGCTCTTGGGATTACAGAGGATGCGCTCTCCCTGTTAAAAAATATTGATGACTTTTCGCATCAGGGCATTGAAGCAGCGCTTAGAAGCATTTCAGAAAAAAGAAATATTGGTTTTCGTAAAGTGGCCGAGATTATAAGGGCGGCTATATGGGGCGCACGGGTGAGCCCCCCGATGTTTGGCACAATGGAAATACTTGGCAAAGATACCTGCATTGCCCGCCTTGATAGTTTTATGGATATGCTCTCCTGAAAAACCTTTAAATAAACTTCTTATAAAAAAGACTTAAACTTTTCTATATTTACTTATTTGTGCATATATGCTATTATATTTGATATTATAGCAATCCTTCAAATTAATATATCTTGTATTTATAGCATATATGCTATATCATATAAATGACGTGGAAAATAAGACTTTATGATAAATTAAATGGCAGTATCCCTGTTTTGAAATACATTTTATGCTTACCATCAAAACACAGGGCTAAAATACTAAGCGATATTGATACTTTAGAAAAGCAGGGCATA
>JACVJB010000234.1 GCA_015711775.1 Actinomycetota bacterium
AAAAATAAAAGTAAGTATTTGATATATATCCATAAGTTTTTTTAAATGGATAAAATGGTGGCGAGACGCAGAATTGAACTGCGGACACATGGATTTTCAGTCCACTGCTCTACCAACTGAGCTATCTCGCCAGAATAAAAATGAGCGAATCCCTTAAAACATGCCACTGGCATGTTTTACAGCAATACCAAAAATACTAATATTTAAAATAAACTAACTAAAATACTGGCGGAGCTGACGGGATTCGAACCCGCGACCTCGTGCGTGACAGGCACGTGTCCTAAACCGCTAGACGACAGCTCCGCGAAAAACCATAAAAGCTAAAACTGCTTTTCCGGGAAAGCTCCTGTTTAAAACATTTTAACAAAATAGAAACAGCTCTATAAATAAAATAGCCTTATTTTAATAAAGCCGATATTTTATGGTGGGCGATGTAGGGCTTGAACCTACGACCCCCTGCTTGTAAGGCAGGTGCTCTCCCAACTGAGCTAATCGCCCCTGGTAGCCCGTAGGAGAATCGAACTCCTGCTGGCAGATTGAAAATCTGCTGTCCTAACCCCTAGACGAACGGGCCAATCAAAAAAATATAATCTTAAATATATTTAATTTTTTAAAACTATAAAACTGGTGAGCCGTGAAGGGTTCGAACCTTCGACACCCGGATTAAAAGTCCGGTGCTCTACCTACTGAGCTAACGGCCCCTTTTCTGAAAAAATCCAATTATAAATATATTTGAATACACTCAAAATCTATAAAAGGACTGCGCACTTTGACATGCAAACGTGAATTTTACTATAGTAAAAAAATCCTGTCAACCGTTAACCCGATGTTGCTGCAGACATGAGATTCTTTTCTTCTAAAAGATAACCAGACTTTTCAATGTTATACTAATCTCCAGAATCCTTTTCCAGGTTTTTTTCTATGAATTCCTCAGCCATCACTTTTGCTTCTATCATAGCAAACTTGCTTCTGTCTATTAAATCAAGAAATTTTTTTACAAGAAAACTCCGGAAACTTTTACCTGACTGCGGCGCAAAAATAAGGCCTACAAAAAAACCTGAAAAGGCGGCAATAATAACAGCAAGTAAAATACTGCCGAATATTTTTCCTGGCGATTTTAAGTTATTTTTATTTCCCATATTAAAAATATTATAAATTTATAGTGATTAATCCGCAAGATATTTAATTATTTCAGCCCATCCGCGATTCATTTTTTCTTCAGTGATATAAATATTTTCATAATTTGAAAGCAGCTCTGCTACTTCAGGATTTTTTTCAAAAGAATCCCCCATAAGAAAGAAAGCTTTTACCTCTTTTGCCATTTTAATATCTTCAACTGAATCACCAAGGGCAATACAATTTGCTGAATTAAAATTCCTGATTATTTTATCTATTCTTATCCCTGATGACTTATCAACGTCTGCAGGTATAAGATTATAAATCTTTAAATGATTTACTTTTAATCCCGTATCAAACATTTTTGAAAACCCATTTTCTGCAAGCACCAGCCCCCCGTAGCCATTTTCTTTCAGCAAAGCATTGGCACAAGCAAGATCAATTTCTCCGACAAAAAGAGCATTGTAATTTCTGCCCATGCTCCATTCAATATGGCTTTCAATTTTTCCTGGAAAAGCTTCCTTAAAAATCCTGATAATTTTTACAAGATCCCTGCCGCCCTTTGTTATTTCATAATTAAAATTTTCTGTGTTAAAAGTGGCATGGATTTCCTTTCCCAGATCATATACTATCTCGCAGCCCAGTTCAGAGATATAGTTTTTAAGCCCGATAAGCATTGCATTATACCTTAACTGCAGCCTGCTTCTTCCGGAAACAAGAACTATGTCCCAGCCATTTTTTTCTGCTTTACTCAATAGTTTAATGTTTTCATAAAAAAACCTGTTTTGGCTGTCCTTAATAAGGCATCCTCTGTCATTCAGTAGCGTGCCGTCCAGGTCTGTGTATATTACTCTGAGATTATCCTTTAATTCTTCTTTTATGGCCTTTTTATAATCCCTGAATAATTTATATCCTTTTAAACCTGTATTTTTCATCATTTGTTACCCCTGTATACAAATACGCCCGAATAATAAGTAAATCTATTGCTATTTTAAAACCGGCAGCTTTAATGCAAATCTGAATAAAACTGCACATACCTCATCATATCAGTTCTTGTAAGCATTCCTTTTATCCTGAATCCTGTCATAATTACAAGATGGCCGAGATTATTGACTGTCATCTGCCTGAAGGCATCTGAAATATCAGTATCCTCATCCACTATTTCTTTATCAGATACTGTTTTTACAACCTCACCTGCAGTGGTGCCTGGCCACTGCTCCTTTGGAAAAGCCTTTATATCGTTAATAGACAAAACCCCTATAAGTTTCTGTGAATGTGCGCTTGTAACAACAGGAAATCTGGAAAACCTGTATTTCATGAAATACTCGTCAACTATTTCCTGCAGAGTCATATCCTGAGTAACTGTAACCAGGTCTTCATTTACCATATCCCTGACTTTTACACCCCTCATTGATATATCAAATATAAGCTGCCTGTAGCTCATGTATGCTGCAGACTGTATGAACCAGCCTATAAAAGCAAGCCATATTCCATTAAAGAAGTTATTTGTAAAGAACAGAAATATTCCAACTGCTATAAGTAAAAACCCGAATACCCGCCCTGAAGTCGCAGCTATAAATGTTGCCCTTTTTAAATTATTTGTAGCTTTCCACACTATGGATCTCAGTACCCTGCCGCCGTCAAGAGGATATCCGGGAAGCAGGTTAAAAACACCCAGTATAACATTTATCTGGGCAAGGTATACCGCAGGCTCACTTATAAATGAGAATGCCCTTGTGAAAAACCATACCGCGCCAAAAATAACTGCAAGCGCAAAACTTGTAAGAGGACCGACAATTGCCATAAAAAATTCAGCAGCAGGACTTTCAGGTTCTTTCTCTATCTCGGCCATGCCTCCAAAAATCCATAAAGAGATTTTTTTTACAGGTATTCCTCTTGATTTTGCCATAAGTGAATGACTGAGCTCATGCGCAAGCACTGAAAAGAAAAACAGCAGAACAGTAATTACTGTTATCAGAAGCCTTAAACCAAGGCCAATGCCAGGCAGTACTGCCG
>JACVJB010000235.1 GCA_015711775.1 Actinomycetota bacterium
TCAGGTATGACTTTAAGTTTTTTTGTTTTTACTCCCTCAATCAATTTATACCCCGCTTTTAAATTTTAAAATATTTTATAGTTCAAATGCTTTGTTTTAATGCACCAGCTCATACTCCTATGCCTCTGTAATTAAAACCAAGGCCTGCCATTGTTTTTTTATCCAGTATGTTGCGTCCATCAATTATGCAGGGCGACTTCATGAGTTCTTTTATTTTTGTGTAATCAATATGCAAAAATTCTTTCCACTCAGTGACTATTACCAGTAGATCTGCTCCTTCTGCAGCTCTGTATGCATCAGGAGTTATCGTAACTTTGCTGTCCATTTCAGGCGGGCATGACTTAACTACCGGATCATATGCCCGAACATCAGCGCCAAGCTCAAGGAATTTGTTTATCACCGTAATTGAGGGGGCCTCGCGAGTATCATCAGTATTTGGCTTAAATGCTATGCCAAGAACAGCAATGGTCTTGTCCTCAATTATTCCAAGCACATCCATGGCTTTCTGCACTATTTTATATCTCTGGTAATTATTAACCTGTATGGCAGAAGTTAAAATATTTGCCTCTGCGCCGTATTCCTCTGCTGTAAATGCAAGGGCGCGGACATCCTTTGGAAAGCATGAGCCTCCCCATCCTATTCCGGCTTTCATGAATTTGCTGCCTATCCTGCTGTCAAGCCCCATTCCATGTGTTACATCCAGGATATTTGCACCAACTCTCTCGCAAATATTTGCTATCTCATTAATAAATGATATTTTTGTGGCAAGAAAAGAGTTCGATGCATATTTTATAAGCTCGGAACTGGTTGAGTCTGTAATTATTACAGGTATTTTATCTTTTTTATTTTTATTGTTTTTTGCATAAGCAAAATTCTGTTCAATCAGCGGTTTGTATAGATTTTTCATAAGCTCAATTGCCCTGCTGCTTTCTGAGCCTACTACTATTCTTTCAGGAAAGAAAGCATCATTTACTGCTTCGCCCTCCTTTAAAAACTCAGGGTTTGAAACTATATCAAACTCATGGCTGTTATTATCATCCCGAAGATTTTCCTTAATTATTTTCTTCAGGCGTTTTGCTGTTCCAATCGGAACGGTGCTTTTGTTAACTATTATCTTATAGCCGTTTATTGACTGGCCTATAAGCTTTGATACTGCGTCTAGAGCCGTTAAATCCGGTTTTCCGTTTGGAAGGGGAGGCGTGCCTACACAGATAAATATTATTTCCTGCGATTTTATTGCGCCGGCAAGATCAGTTGTAAATGCAATTGTTTTGCGCTCAATGTTGCCGGAAATAAGCTCTTCAAGTCCCTCCTCAAATATAGGGCACCTGCCGGCAAGCAGAGTGTCTATTTTATCCTTGTCTTTATCTACGCATACAACATCATGGCCGATTTCTGCAAGGCATATACCTGTCACTAGACCGACATAGCCGGTTCCAATTACGCAAACTTTCATATCTCTCCCGGTAAAATTATTATAATTGTTTTTTATAACTTTTAAGATTATACATATAATATATAGCGAATGTCATTTCTTTTATATAATTCTTTTTAAGCCCTGCCCTGTAAAGAGCCGGACATGGTTTTATTTCAGTCATAATATTTCCTGAAATTCAGCCTGGCAAATACTCCCATTGTATCAAAAAATACCCTGAAGGCATCACGCACTCCCACCCTGCCAAACTGCCTTTTCAAATCAACTTTTACTGGAGCCTCAACAATTTTGTAACCTTTTTTATTTACAGCAACTAAAAGTTCAAGGTCAAAGGCATATCTTTTTACAGTCACCTTAGGCAGGCATTTCTCCAGCACTTCACCCTTAAACAATTTTATCCCTGTCTGGGTGTCCTTTATTGCAAGCCTGAAAAGGACTTTTATTATAATATAATAACAGTAGCTGGAAAGTTTCCTGAGAAAAGGGTAATGAAGAACAGAATCCTTGTGCATCTTGGAACCAATTACAACATCAGCATTACTGGCCTTCATAATCCTGTACAGCTCTGTCGCTATTGACGGGTGAAGATCAAGGTCAGCATCAAGAAACAGGACATATTTACCCATGGCAAATGATGAGCCGTACTTTAATGCATTACCCTTGCCCATATTGGGACTATAGCTTTCAATGCGGATCTTGCGGCAGTACTGCAGGCCGGATGAGATAAAATCTTTGACGCTTTTGCAAGTGCCGTCTGCGCTGCCATCATCAACCACAATAATCTCATAGCTGCCGTTAAAATCTTCAAATACATCTGCAGTTTCCTTAAGTGTCGTAACTATCCTGCTTTCTTCATTATGCGCAGGAATAATTACAGAAAAATCTATTAAGTTTTGTCCCGTATTGTCCGGCAATATAATACCTGCCTGCAGCCTGTTTTTTATTACTTTAAAAAATCATACAAAAAAGTATGATATCAGCAATAAAAAATGCTTACAACAGGAATTTTTTAGGTAAAAATTAAGCTGCTTATAAGGCGCTTTTGTTTTAAATATCATAAAGCATTTTATGTCTACCAGGATTTTGAAGTAAATAAACAGAAACAGCATTTATAAATTGGCATAGCTTAAATCGGCATATTCTTTTCAAACCATTCATAAGTAATCTTGAGCCCGTCTTTTATCGGCATCGAAGGCTTCCAGCCAAGTATTTTACTTGCAGAGCCGTAGTCAAGCACGCTTCTGTACTGCTCACCGGGCTTGGCTGGCCCATGAATCTCTTCCATTGATTTGCCGCTAATATTGCGAAGTATAGAAAAAAGCTCGTTTACATTTGTCTCCTGCGCTGTGCCAATATTGACGGCGCCGGTAAAGCTGCTTTCAATGGCCCTCACATTGGCATCAACCACGTCACCAACAAAAACATAGTCCCTTGTCTGTCCGCCGTCCCCGTTAATAACCGGGGGCATACCCTTAATCATCTTGTTTGAAAATATTGCAACCACTCCGGCTTCACCAAGGGGATCCTGGCGCGGTCCATAAATATTTGCATACCGCAGGGCTATATAGTCCAGACCGTATTCTTTGTGGAAATAGTAAAGGTAATTTTCTGACGCAAGCTTTGCAACGCCATAAGGGGATACCGGATTCGTGGAATGTTTTTCATCGGCGGGAAAATACTGCTGCTC
>JACVJB010000236.1 GCA_015711775.1 Actinomycetota bacterium
TTTTAAAATACCTGTTAATAATAGTTAATACCTTTTATAATATACCGAGTTTAATTTACAATATAGCTTATGATTTCACATTTTAAAAAACTTGTCGCTTACAGGGAACTCTTGTTTTCCCTCACAAAGAAGGAACTTAAGGTCAAGTACAGGGGTTCGGTGCTGGGGTTTTTCTGGTCGCTTTTAAACCCTGTGCTGATGATGCTTGTATACTCTTTTGTGTTCTCAATGATACTGAGGCAGGGCATACAGGAGTTTGCCATCTTTCTTTTGTGCGCGCTGCTGCCATATAATTTCTTTTCAAACTCGGTAAACTACGGCTCGGGAAGCATAATATCCAATGCAAACCTTGTTAAAAAGATATATTTTCCAAAGGAAATAATACCGCTTTCAATAGTTCTTTCAAACCTTATAAATTTCATGCTTGAGCTTGTGGTGCTTTTTATAGTGCTTTCAATATTTGGATATAAGTTTTATATGTATCTCTACCTGCTGCCGCTTGTTATCCTTGTGCAGGTTATTTTTGTATCAGGCATATCCATGCTTATATCGGCCCTCAATGTTTTTTTCAGGGACCTGCAGCATCTTATTACAATACTTATGCTCGTATGGTTTTTTGCAACTCCTATCATTTATCCATTGAGCATGGTGCCCGAGCGTTTTCAGTTCTGGATGCAGCTAAACCCTATGGCAGTGTTTGCATCATATTACCGTAATATCTTTTATTTTGTAAAATACCCGGAAGGCATGCAATGGCCCTCCCTTGAGATAATAATTATCTGTCTTGGAATTACTTTTATATTTTTCTTTGCGGGCTATTATGTCTTTAAAAAACTTGAGCCAAAGTTTGCTGAGGAAGTGTAAAAAATATATATATGGTTGGAAAAGATATAAATATTAATAAAAACAGCAGTAAAAACCAGGCAGCGCCCGGCGATGTTGCCATTGATGTGCAGGGAGTTACCAAGCATTATGTTATAAGGCACCAGAAGAGCCCGTCGCTGAAGGACAGGCTGCTTAAGGGAAAAGACACTATCGAGGAGTTTTTAGCGCTTGATGACGTATCATTTACTATTAAGCACAGCGAGACATTCGGCATCATCGGTTCAAACGGCTCAGGCAAGAGTACCCTTTTAAAACTAATGGCAAAGGTCCTGAAGCCCACAAAGGGCCAGGTAATGGTAAACGGTACAGTGTCAGCCCTTCTTGAGCTGGGGGCCGGTTTTCACCAGGATTTAACGGGCAGGGAAAATGTATACCTGAATGCTTCAATACTGGGGCTCAAGAAAAAGGAGATAAATAAAAAGTTTGGAGACATCGTTTCTTTTTCAGAGCTTGACCGGTTTATAGACATGCCGGTAAAAAGCTACTCATCAGGAATGTATATGAGGCTTGGCTTTTCCATAGCTATTAATGTAAATCCGGACATACTGCTTGTCGATGAGGTTTTAACTGTGGGCGACCAGGCTTTCCAGTCCAAATGCTACAAGGTCATCTATGATTTTGTCAGGCGGGGCAAAACCATTGTAATAGTTTCCCATGACCTTGAGACTATATCAGATTTGTGCCAGAGGATCATTTTTTTAAAAAAAGGAAAAATTGAGCTGATGGGCGACTCTATACAGGTTGTAAGCAAATACAGGGCATACGTTGAAGAGCTTGAAATGTTAAGGATTGCAGAGCAGCAGAAAGCTGAGCGTAAAAAGATATTTAAATCTGTTATCGAAAGCAGGAGAAAGGTTGTGGACGCCGAAGAGATTGAAAAGCTTGCAAAGATTGACGGGGGAGCGGCATTTGAGGGCAGGTTCGGCTCAGGCGATGCGGAGATAATAAAGATAGAGCTGCTGAACGGTAGCGATAATGTCATAGACTACTGCAAGTACGGCGATGAAGTTAAGATTGCATATGATGTAAAATTTAACAATATTGTTGAGGCGCCGATATTTGGCATAAGGATAACTGATCACAGAAACAATGTGGTATACGGCACAAATAACAGGTTAAACGGCATAAAGACGGATGTATACAAACCCGGCCAAACAGTAAGGGTCATATTTAAGCAAGCGGTCAATCTTATCGGCGGGACATATTATGTGTCTCCTTCAGTGGGAAATAAGGATACGAAGACTTACTGTGACTGGGTAATAAATATGATGACTATAAATGTAATTCACAAAAATACTGCCGAAGGTATTGCAGATCTTAATTCAAAGATAAACATTGAACTTATTGATAGCGCCAAAATAATTTAAATTTGTTCCACTTAAAGTATGCGGCGCATTTTTTTGCAATAAATAAAAAAATAATTATTAAGTATAATTTCAGGTTCAGGAGATGATATGAAAAACATAGCTATAGTATGCGATGTCATGAAGGATGAATTTAAAAAATATGAGGCTGAAGCCGGAAACAATCTGGACTGCATTTTTATAGAGCAATATCTGCACAATACCCCGGATTTAATGAACAAGAAACTTCAGGAAGCAATAGACAGCGTTGACGATAAATATGACAAAATACTTCTTGGATACGGGCTTTGCAGCAATGGGGTTGTGGGCCTTGTGTCGCAAAAACATGAAATACTCATACCAAAGGTTGATGACTGTATAAGCCTGTTTTTAGGCTCTAAAAAAAGGTATCTTGAAGAGTTCCAGAAAGATTCTGCGACTTATTATTTATGCAGGGGCTGGATAGAATATGGAGGGGATCCATACAGGGGATATCTTGTGTGGACCGACCAGGAAGACAAGATTCCGGCAGAATGGATAAGAAGCAAACATATATACGGACAAAGCCAGAAATATGACAGGGCAATGGCAGATTTTTTATTTGTTGAGATGATGAAAAACTATAAGCAGGTAACTCTGATAGACAATGATGACCTTGAAGAAATACATAAAAAATATGCCCAGGACATGGTTGATTTTATGAGCACCATGCTTGGGCGACAAATAAAGCTAAAAGTAATTAAGGGCTCCTCAGAGTTTCTAAGAAAACTTGTCAAGTACGAGTATGATGATGTTAATTTCCTGAAAATAAAGCCGGGACAGAAGATCAAACAGAGCGATTTTATGCAGCTCAAGAAACAATAATGGGAAATAGTGGTATCAAATAACCTA
>JACVJB010000237.1 GCA_015711775.1 Actinomycetota bacterium
GTATGGTCGTGGTAAAACTTTTTTCCGATTTTCCTTCATTCCACAGGTTTTGAATCATGTATTCCGTCTTGGTCCAAAAATCATAGGTTCCATTCGGAGCATTTGGATTCATCATTTCTGCATGATCTACATCTTTTCCAATATGGGAGTGTGCGTCAACCACTAAAAAGCGATATGTCGAGACCATTCCTCCCTCCTCAACTTGAACTTTTAACATTTTTTTCTTCACCCATTTTTGAGTAGCATATTTGATTAAAAAATTAATTTACTTAAGATAAAAAGTTTATCACACTCTCATATAAATTACTTAATTTTATCATTAATAAGATTAACTCTTTAAATTTTGGAATTATTAAAGAAAAACATAGATTTGCAAATGCTTGAGAAAATTTATATTGGGTCAACTAATACTTGCAATCTTAAGTGCAGGACTTGCATTAGAAATATCTGGGATGAGCAGGACACTTTTATATCTGAACAAACATTTGCCAATATACTTAAAAACATTGTTGAAATTTCACCCCTGCCAACAGTATTTTTTGGAGGATTTGGCGAGCCCCTGAATCATCCTCGTATCATTAATATGGTAGAGAGATTAAAAAAATCCATATAAAAGTTGAACTAATTACTAATGGCATTCTTTTAAATAACAAAGTATCTGCAAAGCTAATTGAATTGGGACTGGACAGATTATGGGTTTCAATTGATGGCGCTTCTCCTGAAAGTTATCTGGATATCAGGCTTGGCTCTAATTTACCCTTGATTCTTTCAAATTTAAAAGAATTGAAAAGATTAAAAGATTTAAATCATTCGGCTCTGCCAAAACTTGGAATAGCTTTTGTTGCTTTAAAACGCAATATTTCGGACCTTCCCAAAGTCTAAGATATTGGTATTGGCCTTGGAGCTGATAAGTTTTCCATAAGTAATGTTCTACCTTATACGCAGGAACTTGGTAAACAAACCTTATACTATGAACTTGTTGGGGTATCAAATCTAATGCCAAAAAATTCAAACAATATGTTGCCGCCAATGGATATTGATGAAGATATATTAAATCCAATAAATAAAAAACTTTATGAATTTTATGAAAAAAATTCCATTGAGCCTGGATTAAATTCTAATATAGAGAAATGCCCTTTCATTGAAAAGAGAAGTACTTCAATTAGAAGTGACGGGGCATTAAGCCCTTGCTTACCTTTTATGCATAAGCACCAGGTTTTTTTTGAAAATAGATCCCGCACCATAGAGCCTTATATAATAGGCAATATAAATCAAACATCATTACGCAATTTATGGGATGATTTTGATTGTTTTAGTAACACTTCTCCAGCCTGTGGTGGATGTCTATGGGAACAGGGTTTTATTAGGTGCCCCTGAATATACTTAAAAAACAATAAATATAAAAATTGATTATTATTCAGGCTCCAGCATAATTTTTCCCGCTTGAATGATTTTTGATTCCTTTAGCCACATAATAAGAAAAACACTTAATATCATCAGTGCTGCAAGCATTAGCATCGAGCCGCGAAATGACCCGTCTTTTCCCTTAAGCGCCTCCATGGCATAAATAAATACAACAGATGCCTGGCCGGCAAGGTTCAAGAGCCCGTTGGAGGTTCCTTCAGGTGAAGGATATGTAATCTCGGCCACATACTGGTATCCAACAGGGGCAAGGCTTATGAGGAAAAACCCGAGGAAAAACATGCAGAGCATTAAAAACCAGTACTGGTTTGCAAAAATAACTCCAAACATAGCCGGAACGCTTAGAATCATGCCAAACAAAATAAAAAGCTTTCGTTTTTGAAGCCTATCTGAAAATATGGGCAGGACTATTGCCCCGGCAATTCCCCCGAAAAGAAGGACTCCCCCAAGATTTCCGGCCTGTGATATTGAAAAACCCCTGGGCCTTGCAATATTTTCAATCCAGGTGGAGATCCCGTTGAAAATTCCCATTCCAATAAGGAACAGAAAAAGCATTATCCAGACATCTTTCATCCTTAACATGCTTTTTAAGCCGTCGAGCATAAGCGCCCTGGTTTCCATGCCTTTAGGGCACGGCGGAGTTGGAGGGGCCTCTCTCGTAAATACTACAAATACAACGGCCGTAAGCAGGGCAAAACCGCCGTACATAAGGAGCATGTTCTTAATTCCATACCGCATAAACAGCACCGGGGAAAGTACCTGCCCCAATGCAATGCCTGCAAAATTTGCCACAAGGGCAAGCCCTGATGCAGTTGCGCGCTCCTGTATTGGAAACCACTTGGCTGCTACAGTGCTTATGGCATTCATCATAAATGGCTGGGAGGTTGCAAGCGCAATTGTGGCAATAAGCACGGCAATGTAATGTGTGCCAAACAGGCCCCTTGCCAGGCCAAAGACAGCCATTATTCCTGCTCCAATGCTCACTGATTTACGGTAGCCAAGAGTGTCTATCATCCACGAGACTGGTATTGATAAAGGTATATATACAATCATGAAAATCATTGCAAGTAACCCTATTTTTAAATCTGAAACTCCATAAAAAACTGCTGCAGGGCCTGTTATTGGGGCAAAGCAAATCCACATAATCTGTATGGAAACATTTATAAGCATAAATAAAATAAGTATTGTCCAGCGGTAAGAATAGATGCGGTAATCTCCTGGTGCCATTTGCTAAAACTCCTTTTTAAGGCAGAAATTATTGTTTTAAAAAATAAATATTTGAAATGATATCTTATTTGCAGAATTTTTAATATAGAAGAATTACCGCACTAATCATTCTGTTCTATGCTTTAAGCATTTTCTTCAGAGAACTCTCATTGAGTAAAATAAGGTTTAAATATACGGTAAAAGTGTAAAGGAGAAATGCCTTCGGTGCGGACTTTTTGTTCAAGTCATAAAAGCTTATAAATATTGAACTCAATGTAATCGATGGCCGAATTAATACATGAAATATAATATGGTAACTCCCTTAGGCCATATGAACAAATAAATTTTATCCGTATTAATTTTATCATTTATAAAAAAAGTTTTAGTAAAAACAATACCCGGGTGTTATACTAATTAGTAATATTTATTTTCCAGTCTTTATTTTTTATTCCCTGTTATCAGGGCAAAAAAGTGAGATTTTGTTTA
>JACVJB010000238.1 GCA_015711775.1 Actinomycetota bacterium
CAAATGCGGATACTCCAAAGGACTCTGAAGTTGCAAGAAAATTCGGCGCTGAAGGCATAGGTCTGTGCAGGACAGAGCACATGTTTTTTGAAGCATCCAGGATTAAAGCCGTAAGGAAAATGATTGTTGCAAGGGATGAGAAATCAAGAAGAGACGCATTAATGGCAATACTGCCTTACCAGAAGCAGGATTTTATTGATATCTTTAAAGTAATGGAAGGCCT
This sequence comes from Actinomycetota bacterium, assembly GCA_015711775.1. Classification (GTDB taxonomy): domain Bacteria; phylum Actinomycetota; class Humimicrobiia; order Humimicrobiales; family Humimicrobiaceae; genus VGAZ01. Next base: position 224 of record JACVJB010000238.1, read on the forward strand.
GCCTGTAACAATAAGGCTGCTTGATCCACCGCTGCATGAGTTTCTGCCTAATGAAGATGACGATATTGCAGAGATTGCAAAAGAGCTTGGCATTGAATTTGAGGACTTAAAATCAACAGTTATATCTTTGCATGAGATGAACCCGATGATGGGCCACAGAGGATGCAGACTTCCTATAACATATCCTGAAATTCTGGAAATGCAGGCAAAGGCAATAATAGAGGCTGCAATAGAGCTTGTAAAACAGGGAATATCTGTAAAACCCGAGATAATGATTCCTGTTGTCGGTATGCTTGAGGAAGTAAAAATCCTTAAAAAGCAGATAGTAGACATTGCAGAGGATTTGATGAAAAAAAACAATGTAAAGCTGGATTATAAAGTGGGCACAATGATTGAAGTTCCAAGGGCATGCCTGACTGCTGATGAAATTGCAACTGAGGCTGAATTTTTCAGCTTCGGTACCAATGACCTTACACAGCTTACTTTTGCTTTCTCAAGGGATGATTCCGGTAAATTCCTGCCCTACTATATTGAAAAAGGGATTCTTGAAAAGGACCCGTTTGCCACACTTGACCAGAAAGGCGTAGGGGAACTTATTAAAATGGCTGTTATAAAAGGAAGAGCCGCAAGAAAAGATCTTAAAGTTGGTATCTGCGGAGAGCATGGCGGAGACCCTGCATCAGTAGAGTTCTGTCACCGTAATAATTTTGATTATGTAAGCTGCTCACCATACAGGGTTCCAATTGCAAGGCTTGCAGCTTCCCAGGCCGCTATTAAAGAAACAACCGGTGAGATATTCAGGGATAAATAAATAATTTTATGCAGTTAACAGGAACAAATAAATTTGCCAGGATAGTGTCGTATTTATTTGACGGCTCTGTCCTGGCTCTGCCAATACTTCTTGCAGTCTGTTTTTATGACCCTGCAGGGTCAATACAGGCTCAGATAATTCCTGCATTTTTAGTGTCATATTTTTTTATTGCAATAATCCCTTATTCTTTTATATTGTATCTCTATAAAACAGGCAGGGTAAGTGATTTGCAGATACCTAAAAGAAAAGAAAGGCTCGTACCTCTTCTTATTATAAATATATGTGTTATCTTAGGATTTATAATATTATTATTTTTAAAATCCTCAGCACTTTTAAAAACAGTTTATCTTATATATCTTCTAGGCCTTCCTTTAATTTCCATAATAACCGTGTTTTACAAGATAAGTTTCCATTCAAGTTATATAACCATGTTTTCGCTTATTTATCTTATGGTCTTTGGAAAATGGGCCGTAGTAACTCTTCCTCTTATCCCTCTTGTAAGCTGGTCAAGGGTAAGGTTAAAAAGGCATACATTCGGCCAGGTGCTTCTGGGCATTGCAGTTATTTCAGCAGTCTCCTTAACTATATTTACTGTAAACGGGTTTTTATGGAGCGGCTACTGGGCGGTAAGTGAAGTAAAAGAATTTTTCAAAAACACATCGTTATATTTTAAGCCGTCGCTTCCTTTTTATGGCGCAGACAATCCTCTTATTGTTATACTGATTTTTACCCTGTTTTTCATTCTTTTTTACAAAAGACAGAATTTATTTATAAATAATTTATACAGATTTTCTGAAGAAAGTCCAAATACTTTAAAAGAACAGGCAGTACAACTGTTTCACTAGTTTATGTTTGTTGTATAATAATACTGCATTATCGTATAAGTCGGTCACCCTGCTAGCTCCATAGTAAAAATATAGACACAGGAAGTGAATAATTTATGTCTGCCAGTTTAAAAGACGGGGAAATAGAAGAGCTTAAATCACGTGCCGACATCCAGTCTGTAATTTCCGGATATGTAAATCTTAAAAAAGCAGGGAAAAATTATTTGGGCCTGTGCCCGTTCCACAAAGAGAAAACGCCTTCATTTACTGTAGATACCCGAAAACAGCTTTATCATTGTTTTGGCTGCGGAGAAGGCGGTGACATAATAAGCTTCATAATGAAAATTGAAAACCTGCAGTTTTTGGAAGCCGAAGAATTTCTTGCAAAAAAAATAAATTATAATCTTAAATACAATCAGTCGGGCTCACCCCGCGAAACTGAAAAAAAAAGTAGGCTTATTGAAATAAATGAACTTGCCGCCAGATATTACAGTTATATCCTTTTTAACAGCAGGGTTGCCTCAGGAGCCCTGAATTATCTTAAAAATAGGGGATTTAATGAAGAAACAATAAAAAAGTTCGAAACCGGTTTTTCTCCTTCAGGCTGGACCAATTTCAGTGACTTTGCAATAAAAAAGGGTTTTTCCAAAAGGGACATAATTGAAAGTGGGCTTGCATTGCAGAGCAGCAGGCATCAAAACGAGATGTATGACCGTTTCAGGGAAAGGATAATGTTTCCAATCAGAGATATTGTCGGAAGGGTTGTCGGCTTTGGCGGAAGGATATTTGAAGAACATAAAAATACTTCTGTAAAAGTAAAATCAAATATAAAAAATGCAAAATATATAAATACGCCGGAAACAGGCATTTACTCCAAAAGCAGAAATATATATGGCCTGTATATCTCCAAGAAAGACATAGTGGATAAAGATTCAGTTCTTATAGTGGAAGGATATACAGATGTAATGGCGCTTCACCAGCTTGGAATAAATAATGCTGTTGCAAGCCTTGGAACTGCCCTTACAACAGAACAGGTTGAGATACTTTGCCGTTTTACAAGAAATATCGTGCTTGTTTTTGACAGTGATGCCGCAGGAGTGTCTGCCTCTCTCAGGGGTATTGAAAGACTGAAGGAATATAATGAGAGGCTGGATCTTTTTCATGAGGGAAATATTGATATGAAAGTTGCTGTACTGGAAGAAGGATATGACCCTGCAGATTATATTATAAAAAAAGGGATTGAGTCGTTTAAT
>JACVJB010000239.1 GCA_015711775.1 Actinomycetota bacterium
AAGAAATACAAATTTATCAACTTCAAAAAAAGTCACATCATCAAATATAAGCGGCCTCATAGATGCAATAGTTATTTTAAGTGCTTTATAACTTAATTTTTCTTTTTTTCAAAAATGCTGTCAATGGTATCAAGCATATCCTGCAACTTATAAATCTTTCTGTCATATTTTTTCTCAAATTCAAATATGTCTTCCAGGCAGCATAAACTTATCACATCGTCAAAATTTATTACTGGCTTAAACTCCGGCCTGTCCAAATCCTTGATATCTGCCTGTGCTATATTTTCAAGATGGTTTAAGATATGCTTTACATTGCTTTTATGCAGAACTTCATCATACCATTTCAAGCTGGCAGTATTTTTTATCTTTACTGAAAGCTCAAGGTAATTATCTTCAGTTATATCTTCGTAACCATAAAGATCGCTTACAGCTTCCAGTATTATTTTTGAATATGAAGTATTTTTAATTTTTCCCCAGTAATCTGAAAAATAACTCCATTTTTCTTTAAGCCCCACATCCTTTGCCTGGAATAAAGCATAATCTTCTTCAATCATTCCTGCATTCTTAAGGTCAGTGCCTGCGTACATCATAAAAAAAAGTGAAAAATCCAGATTTGATTTTCTCCTGTCCTGCTCTGCAAGCATATGTTCGTGTGTATCAAAAATAGGCATGGAAGATATTATGTTATACAGTTCGTTATATAATTTATTATCAATATTCATGATATGAGCCTTTTTTAATATTTATAATTTTATTAATAGCCGCCATATTTAATGCCTGTCTCAACAAAGGCTCTGAGATTTTCCAGTGGGGTTCCAAATTCAATAAAATCTGCAGACTGCAGTATGAAATTGCCCCCTTTCTTGCCTGTCTCAACAGTCTTTCTTGTAATTTCTTTTATTCTGTCTATAGGGCCGGGAAGCAATACATTTACCTGGTCCACATTACCGAATATAACATACTTGCCATGTGACCTTTTTTTAGCCTCAGCAAGATCGCCGTCACCTAATGGAAAAGGAGAAAAAGGTTCAACAAGTTTTGGGCCCACTTCTATATAAGATTCAATATAATTCATGATTTCACCACAATTGTGATATAATGCTGGCACACCTTTTGCTTGGACAATATCCATATACTTCTTTTCAAACGGCAGAATGTATTTGTCAAAAAGTTTCTTGCCTATAAACCCACCTGCTACATTTGCACCGATACAGTGAACATCCACACCTGAGTCGCTTATTGCATTAATATAATCCGTGAATCTTTCAATTGAAAAATTCATAAGTTTTTCATAGAAAGGATAATCATGTAAAAAAAGGCTGTATAATGTACTTAAATCAATAAGCGAAGATGCGTTATTATAAGGACCATGTGGCGACCATATTCCTATGATTCCATCATTACCAAGCGCATTTTTTATAACTGATACATGTTCTTTTATTTTTCCTGGATATTCCGTATCCATTTTTGGTTCATATTTGATTATTAAATCCAGATCTTTTTCATTTTTTACAGGGTGAACAGTACAGTTGTAAAAGTATGTTCCGTTTCCTTTATAAAATGTTGAAAATTCCTGGTAAATTTCACCCTCCGGTGTTTTAATTTTATAAGTTTTTACTCTTGAGTCGCCCCTTGCATAATCATCGCAATGTATCTCCCAGTTTTCTGTTTCCCTGTCAGTGTTTACACCCCCATACATTATCCAAAGGGGCGTTGAGCCATAAAGAAGCCTTACAAATACATCACAGCCCAACTGCTTCTGTATTTCAATTACCCTTAGCTGTCCTTTGATATAATCTTCCTGCTGAAGTTCCGGGTATATGGAATTTATAAAATGTCCCTGCTCAATTATAAAAAGTGTTACTGGCACTCTATCCGGAATTTCTCCATTTATAACCTTTAAAAATCTTTCCCTGGAATTCATTTTTTAAACTCCTTTCAATACTAAGTAAATTATCTTTATTTTATAAGTTATTGTCAGATAAAATATTGCTATCTATTGATATCTTTTTTATGCGGCAACTGGTTTCAAATGCAACAGCAGTCATCCTTGAAGAAATACTTGCTCCTGGAGCAAGTATTAGACTAGAACCGTTATTAATACATTTGGACAGGTTTGGTGGATATGATGAATTTGGCTCAATTGCAATATTGTAAGATGTGCCATACCAGGGATAACCGACAGCTCCTCCATAAACCTGCCAGAACCATAAAAATTTAAAAACCTCCGGATCAAAAGCTATTCCAAACCCTGTCTTTAATTTTGTATTTGTTATTAAATACCATCCATCCTTGAAATCGTGAATATAAGCTCTGTCATGGGACCCTGCCTCTATCGAAGGAATGATACTCAAATCTATCTTGCTGCCGTCCCTTCCTAATGTATATGGCCAATCAGTTTTTTGTGCAATGCCCAGCCTACCAGTCGTAGGTGAAAGGTCAATTTCATCAGTCAGCACTTTGCAGTCAGGAATATCAATGACACAATCCTCTGAAAGAAAAGGTGGGCCGAAGGCGGGATGATGGCCCCACATAAAATCCATTTCTTCCCTGCTCTCATTTACTATTGTCTCATCAATAAATAATGCAGGAACCATGCTTTTTATTGTAAGAGTTTTTTCAATAAAGAAACATGTGCGGTAAGTTCTTACAAAAAATTTTATGATAACTTCATCTGGTTCATTTTTAATAATCTGATAATTCCAGGGCAATGTATGTATTTCCCCATGCATTGGAAGGTTTGCCCCCTTATAAACAACTGCATCTCCACCATTTGGAAAAAGTTCCTGCCATCCTCCATGGTACAGATCCAGGAAATTACCATTTTGCATGTGTCCTGCAGGCAAAAAATCAGTTCCTTTGATCCCAGTATATGATCTCCACATAAAATCTACATCATTTGGCTTATATAGAAATTCAAAAATATCAGTGCCCTTTTCTGCAAGTATGCCTATTCTTATTTTTTCATTTTCTAAAAATATAGTTTTAAAGCCTTTATATAATACTTCAAGAATCCTGCAACCGTAATTTCTTTCATGATTATATAAAATCATTTTAAAGTCTCCATTTTAACTTATAAGAAATA
>JACVJB010000240.1 GCA_015711775.1 Actinomycetota bacterium
CGCTAAATGAATAAAGCCCCAGTATCATAAATATAACACCAATGGCGCCTGATACTCCAAGACCGGGTTGTGAGAATTCATAAATTATTCCAAGAAGACCCAAAGTAAACAGGATATAAGCTATGTCCGGATTTATAAGGATATGCCGAAATTTTGCAATAAAGCTCATCGCAACTGTTCTTGTGGAGTAATTGGCGCCGGAAAGTTTAAAAACATTATCCTGCTTTTTTATAATTGTGCTATCGATCTTATTTATAAGCTCATCAGCATCAGAAGAAATATTATTTATAACATTTAATTCAAGAGCTTCTGCAGATGTTATTGATACGCTTTCCCTTATTGCTTTTTCGGCCCAGTCGGCATTCCTGCCATTTAAGGCCGCAAGGTTTTTTATAAAAGATACGGAATCATTTACAATTTTATCCATCTGTTCTTCAGTTACCCCTTGGTCGCTTCCAAGCGTTACGGGGTGTGCAGCGCCTGTGCTTGCATTTGGGCTCATGGAGGCAATATCACTTGCATATACAATAAAAACACCTGCTGAGGCGGCCCTGGCTCCATCAGGATAAACCAGGGAAATAACAGGAACAGGGGCATTTATGATATTCAGTGCAATTTCCCTCATGGATGTTTCAAGCCCACCGGGAGTATCTATAAGCATGATGAGCGCAGCCTTTTCTTTTTGAGCTTCTGCAAGGGATTTTGCAACATAATTTGATATGACCGGATCAATAATGCCTTCAATTGTGCATATAATATATTTATTTATTTCTTTTATACCTGAAGGGTTCTGGATATCTGCATTATTTTGAGAATTATTATCTCCATATAGCCCGGAAGGCGGGTCTGCAGAAAACATCAATATCATGATACCGACAAGTATCATTGATAAAATAAAAATCCTCATAAATTTTTTACATGATAGATTCAAGGATTTTTTCTTTCTCATTGTCAGTAAAATCATTGCCATACATTCGCAGGAAAACATGCTTTTTTAACTCCCTGCTCCCGTATTTTTCCATGATTCCGCAAACCATTATTTCAAAAGACAAGCGGGACATCGAAAGGCTCATGAGAAGCCTTTTTTTGCCTGGAAGTTTCATGAGCATTTTACGGTAAACTTTTTCCACAGAGTTTTCGGAATTATTCATTTATTGCTTCCTTTAGAAGTTTGCCTACGCCCAGTTTAGCGGCCCAGTCTTTTATATAATTTAAGTCAGTATTTTCTTTCAGCAGGTTTTTAACATCATTTAGCTGCATTTCTGAATGGCTGTCTTTTGCCCATATTAATTTTGATATTACGAGGTCTTCAATGCTTACAATATATATAAAATCATTGTTGAGCTTAAACCGTTTTCTGCGGCTGAATTCTTCTTTTCTATACTCTGTGTTTTTACGGATTATAAAGTCAACTTTTATTAGCTCTGTTAAATGTATTATATTGAACATGCCTCTATGATTAATGGATGATTCCATCATTTCTTTGCTAATATAATAATTATCCCTGAAAGCATTGTAAAATTTATCAATTTCTGCAATTTCAACAACAATGTCTATGTCGCGGGTCATTCGGGGTATTGAATAGTAACCCATTGCAATTGAGCCTGTAAGCATATATGGTATTTTATTTGAGTTGAGCTTTTTAACAACACTTTTTAAAACAGCCAGTTCATCAATCATATTCTTTATGTAAGATTAAATTTCCGTAAATTTCAAATTTAATAATTTATTTTTACATTTCATGTAAGTAATTATACAGCCATGACAAATTATTGCCATTTTCAATTTTTTACAAGTTGTTTAGTATAATATTAAAAGATTCAAAAAGTCTAATATTAAATCATATTAAATATTTATTAATTTTTGTATAATCTAATATGCATTTTTCATTCCTGATATTAATATTTTAGAGTAGAAAATAATAGGTTTAAAATCTGACTCACTCTTAATTATTACAATATTTTTGATTATAGAATAAAGGAATATATTAAAAATGAAACAGCAGAATTTCTCATTTAAAGCAGAAGATGGAAAGGATATATTTTACTACAGATGGTTGGCTGATAATGCCGCTGGAAGCGACAGCAGTAAAAATGTTCCAAAGGCAATTATCCATATCATTCATGGTATGGGAGAGCATGCAGGCAGATATGCGGGTTTTGCAGAGGCTTTAACAAGCAATGGTTTTATGGTTTATTCTGCGGACCAGAGAGGCCATGGAAAAACTGCTGGCAGCAGGGAAGCTCTTGGCCATTTTGCAGATAAAAACGGATGGTTTACTGTTATTGATGATCTTAAAAAACTCTCTGAAATAATTGAAAAAGAATATCCCCGTGTCCCACTATTTTTATTAGGCCACAGTGCAGGTTCAATACTTTCTCTGGATTACATAGTGAAATATCCGGAAAAAATAAGGGGCGTTGTAATGACCGGCTCTTCAGGTAATCCTGGACTGCTTGGATATGTGGGAATAATACTTGCAAAAACAATAATTAAAAAAAGCGGACCCTCAGCTAAAAGCCCTCTTCATAAAAAACTTTTGTTTGAAAAGTTTAACTCATATTTTAAACCAAACAGAACATCTGCAGACTGGATAAGCCGGGATGAAAAAGAAGTGGATAAAATGCTTGCAGACCCTTACTGCTTCCAGCTTTTTTCAGCAGAATTTTATGCTGATTTGGCAAGGGCATCACTGAGGGTTAACAGCCCGGCATTTATAAAAAAAATTCCCCTGGATTTGCCGCTTCTTATAGCGTCCGGTACTGAATGCGCCGTTGGGGCCTTTACAAAAGGCGTCAAAAAAGTATACAAATCTTTTGTTAAAGCCGGACTTAAAAATGTAACGCTAAAATTTTATGAAGGCGCCAGGCATGAAATTATAAATGAGATAAACAGAAAAGAAGTTATTGGGGATATAATATCCTGGATAAATATGGTTTTAGGCAGCTCTTAAAAAAGCAGGGAACACCTATTAAAAGTAAGCTGACGAACCTGATCTTAATAAAAGACCGGGTATTTCAGGAAATCCAGTGTTTATCAGCTTTTGGCCAAGTTATCA
>JACVJB010000241.1 GCA_015711775.1 Actinomycetota bacterium
ACAGAGCCTACAGTTGTTGCTTTGGATGAGCTTACTAATAAAATTTTAGCAGTAGGCAAAGAAGCTAAAGAAATGATTGGAAGAACTCCCATGGATATCAAAATCTACCGCCCCTTAAAAGAGGGAGTTATTGCTGATTATAAGGCAACTTTAGCTATTTTGAGATATTTCTTAAATAAAATTAAAATAACTAACCAAGATTTTGTGTTTACATAAACATCTTTATGAATTAAAAATAATATTAGATTTAATTATTTGCGCATGCCTAAAGTATTTATGGCTTAATAGAATTTGTATGGGTTTAAGGGTTAAATAAAGATATTATTATCTGTTTATCTTTTATTGGGGTTCAATTAATTTTGCAAGAGTTATATTTTCAACGGTATCTGTAATATCAGGAAAATTTACCAAAAGAAGGCTCATATCTTCTTTACTCATTTTCCATTCCAATGCAGAAATGTTTTCCTTGAGATGATTTAAGTCGCGGGTTTTTGAGATGGTAACGATATTATCCTGGCTTATGAGCCAATTGATCGCCACCTGGATGGGAGTTTTGTTGTATTTACTGCAAATCTTTTCAAGTAATTCGAATTTATGTTCTGAAAAAAGCCCTTTCTGTGCAGGCCTCCAGGCAACAATCATTACATCATTGTCCTGGCAGTATCTAATGGTGCCATCTAATAATGGGCCCCTGTGTTTTAAATTATAGTGCAGGTGATTGCACACTATTTTATTGCTGCTGCTTTCCTGGGCCTGCTTAAACTGCTGAACGTTAAAATTGCTTAGCCCCGTGTACCTTGTAATCTGCCTGCTTACAAGAAAATCCATTGCTTTCATGGTTTCTGAAATATCAATATACGGATTAGGGTTATGGATCACAAAAACATCAATATAGTCAGTGCCCAGCCTTTTAAGGCTTGACTGTGCTGATCTTATAAGATCATTATAATGCAGGTCCATAGGGGCAACTTTAGTCGTAATTATAAGGCTGGACCTCTCATAATCTTTAATTGCCCTGCCAACAAGCTCTTCAGTATGCCCTTGCGCATACCAGGCAGCGGTATCGATGTGAAAAATACCAGATTCTATAGCAGTTTTAATGGCAGATATATCGGCACTGTCATCATTTTCATAGTTTCTTACTTCCCTGCCGCCCATCTGCCATGTGCCAAAACCATACACTGGCAGCATAAACCCGCACTTTAATTTTTTTACAGGTATTTTTGCGTAAGCCTTCATCTTTATCTAATTTCTCTTTCATTTAAGGTGTAAGTAAATGTAAACCCGTGCTTTTCCGCAAGCTCTTTTATTTCATTTCTTATTTTTTCAAATTTAAAACTGTAATTGTATTTTTTACCAAAAAGTTCAGACTGCTGTTCAATACTGCCCTCTCTTCCGCCGGGGCCGATTTTTGTCTTTTCAACCTTAAATCCGAATCCGCTTCCATAATCATCCAGGCCTCCAGAGCTCATTCCTGCGCCGCTTTCTTTAAGTATTTCAAAGAAAATCAACTGTTTCTTTGTTTCATCTATTTTAAGCTTTGCACTGTATGTTAGCCTGTCGGTTCGCAGAAATGCTTTCCTCTCAGCCACAATAAAATCCAGGAGGAATAGATTCCCTCTTTTTTCACTAAACCCGCCCGGGTAATTCTTGCCCAGTTCCATAAGCTCTTTTTTTAACTCTTCCATTATGCACCTCACAGTCCCAATTATTACGGATTAATAATTTTACAAATATTAACGAAAAAATATTTTTTAATAACCGAGTCAATTATAATATAAAAAGCATAAACAGTAACTCTATTTATCTGGTATTTACTGCAGTAAAAATTTAATAATATTAATTATCTGGAAATTATTTTAATGTTAATTAATTCAATATACGGCTATATAGAACATATAAAAACATATTTTGTATTATTTTGTACATATATCTCTATTATGTATTAAAAAATCTGTTATAATATAAAAATTAGGGAAAAGTTCATTTTTTATGCGGTTTATGCCTTGAACAAAACAGGAGGAATAGGAAAAAATGTCAGGAATAGATTTAAGAATTGCAAAATTATTTAAAAACAAGAAAAACCTGGTAATATCAGCAATTGACCATGTACTGGAATATGGGGATCAGCCCGGGATAGAAGACTCAAGAAAAGCAATTGAAAATTGCCTGGATACCGATGCGCTGCTGTTGTCAAGATTTTCTCTTAAAAGAAACTGGGATCTTTTTACAGGGGCCAGCGCTCCCATGCCGGTTATAAGGGTTAACTGGTCTTCTGCATTTTACTATCCCTTAAATTACAGGCGGGGCTTTACAGAAATTGCAACAAATGTTGAAGATGCAGTAAATGCCGGGGCTGAAATAGTTATATGCTCCCTGTTTCTTGAAAATAAGGATGAAGAAATGGAAACAAATAATGTAGCTTTATTTTCAGAGGTGGTAAGGCAGAAAGAAATACTTGGCATTCCTTTAATTGGCGAGTGCTACGTTGTAGAGCATAAAGAAATAAAACCCGGGGATCTGCATCTCAAAGTAAAAAGGGTAACAAGAATCATGTCAGAACTTGGAGCCGACTTGATAAAAGCATTTTATACAAATAATTTTTCAGATGTTGTTAAAAACAATCCTGTCCCTGTATTTTCAATAGGCGCTGAAAAACTTAATTCTAATATAGATGTACTGAAGAAGGCATCAGATACCGTTAAATGTGGAGCAAGGGGCATTATTTTCGGCAGGAATATATTTATGGCCGATAATCCAAAATCAATTGTCTCAGCATTAAATGCAGTTATAAATGAAAACATCAGCCCGGAAGATGCAGCTGCCAGGTACGGGGTTTAATAGTCAATAGCAACACAGGCATGCTCTTAAAGACTGCTTTTTAACATTTGTGTATAATTTATAGCTGCAATTTAAATTATTACTATTTTTATACCGGCAAGCCCAGAAACTCAGGTCTAATTATACTGCTTTTACAACAATTCATATAGATTTAAACATTATTTATGTTACACAACAATATTAGAAATATA
>JACVJB010000242.1 GCA_015711775.1 Actinomycetota bacterium
AAGTATTGATAACATTCAAATTTTAAATTATTAAAATTCCAAATAGTCCTTAACATGCTAACAACCAGTATTATGGGAATTAACATTGGAAATGTTATATAGCGAAATATCTGCCAGCGGGAAGCGCCGTCTACTGCAGCTGCTTCATAAAGGCTTACATTTATGCTTTGCAGCTGGGCAAGAAAAACAATTACCATAAAGGGGAAATTTTTCCAGGTATTTACTAAAATTACACCAAGCATTGCAAATTTAGGCGAACCGAACCATGATGCAGATATGTCAAGCGGACTAATAGTTATAAGGTAATTTAAAATCCCTGTAGCCTCATTAAACATAAACCTCCAGGTCAATGCTGCAACCACATAAGGCACCAGATAGGAAAAAAGTATCACTCCCCTTGCAGGATCACGCAAAGGAAACCTTGCATTTAGCAACAGGGCTAAAGGCAGGCCAACTATTAGCTGTAAAGCCAGGCTTCCAAAAGTAAATACCATACTATTACCTAGTGCATTTCTAAAAGCTTCACGCTGCAAAACCACCCTAAAGTTATCAAGCCCGGTAAAAATAGTCTCTGTGCTGTAAAGTCCATGTTCCATAACACTCATGGTAAGTACACGATAAATAGGGTAAAAACTTAATCCTACTATAAGAAGTGCCAATGGAAGAAAAAGCAGGAATCCTACAACTTTATCTCTATTAGGCATTTTTTTTATTTTTAAGGCATGCAAAATACCTATCACCACCTTTATTTCTTTATTAGTTAATGGTGCTTTATTATTATTACAATAAAGCACCATTATTTCAATTAAAGTATCAGTTCCACTTTCAGATACTTAAAACATTAATTTTCTGCAATAAGTTCTTCCATTGCTTTCTGGCATTCAGCAGCAGCATCCTCTGCTGACACACCTCCGTAAGCGACTTGCTGTATTGCGCGTGCATACAGGTTGCTGTTCCAGAGTATGCTGACATACGGATTGATTATATTCGTGTCCTCCACAGTCAAGGTTGCGCCGTTAATTCCTCCGGCATGCAAAATCTGGTTGTAACCAAATTCAGTAACAGCAGGTATTGTAAGATCAATGACCATATGTCCATAAGCTTTCATGCGCGGCGATTCTGAACTTTTCAACATTTCAAGAGCAGCATAAGTTTCAGGTACATACAGTTGAGGGCCAACTTCAGTAAGTTTTACTGAGTTTTCCGGAGTAAACATATACTGTAAAAATTTCTTTGCTTCTTCCTTATTTTCAGAACCTCCAAAGAGGAAGTAGTATCTTCCACCCTGTTCCGTGACCAGCATTTTTCCTTTAGGAGTTGTGACGCCCACTTTATCTATAAGATCGGGGTTATTATCATAGGTCAAATCAAGGCCATGCCAGTAAAGAACCATAGCGCTTCTTCCGGAGAAAAAGCTTTCTATGGGTTCAAAGAATGACCAGCCTGTTGCTTCTTCCGGTGCGTATTTTAGCAATTCCGCATAAAAATTCATGGCTTCATGCGTTACCGGATTATCTATTGTTACTTCCAGATCTTTATTAAAGAAGTTTCCACCATTCTGCCAGAGATAAATACCGGACATAATGGTTGTTGCCCTGTTTTCACCGCCTGGCATCGCAATGCCTGCCATTCCATCCACTTCTTCACTTATTTTCTTTGCTGCTGTAAGAATAGTATCCCATGTGGTAGGAGGCTCAAGGCCAAGCTGCTCAAAGATATCCTTACGATAATGCATAACAGGACCTGTTGCAGTCTGGTTTATAGCATAGACTTTATCTTCATAAATCAGAAGACGTCCCCTTAAAAAAGCATCACGCCCTCCAAGGGCTTCGATAACATCATCGATTGGCTCAAGCAGCCCCTCTACTGCTAATTTTGCCACACTTCCTCCATCAGATCCAACTATATCAAGTGGTGCGCCAGCCTGTACATAAGTTGCTATTGTTTGGTTTATTACGTTTGCAGGCGCTTGTTCAATTATGATATCAATATTTGGATTGTCTACCTTGAATGCTTCTACCCAGCCTCTTTGAACTGCCACTACGTTTGGCGCTGTTTCCTGATTTAGGAAACGTACAATTGCCATACCTTTTTCCTTTGCCGGAGCAGCTGTTGTTTCAGCCTCAGCCTCTGCTGCAGTTGTTGCCGCTGCAGTCTCTCCCGCAGCAGTTGTTTCGGTTGTTGTGGCTCCTTCTTTACAACCAAATCCTATAAAGGACATGGAAAGAACCAGCATGAAAGCCAACAACATTATTAAAGATTTCTTCACTTGCTTCTCCTTTCTAATTTAACAATTATGCAAATTCTAATAGAACCGCATTAAGGTTTGTTGTGGACTTTAAAATTATATTGAATCAATATTTTCAAAACATAAGCCTAAACAAACCTTTAAAACTTAAAATGTCACCTCCTGTCCCGCTGAAAGTATCAAATACTGTTAATTTTTATTTAATATTTCTACTAATTTTTAAATCTTTCCTGCAAACAAGGTTCCGGAAATAATTCTTTCCAAAAAGCAGTATTTATTGTATTAAACTTTTTACTGCATTTCTTGTACATTTTTGACATTAAATTGCACAATAATAAATAATTAAAAAAAGCTCTTTTATTCTTCTATTTCAGAAAGAACTGCTTCCAGGGTTATACTGTCAATGAATAAAGTATCAACAAGTTTTGCCCTCATTGCGCCTATAATAGCAGGCACTTTTTCTTGCCCGGAAGCTACCATTACTTTGTTCTTTATCCTTTTAAGATCTTCAGCTTCTATAGATATTGTACGCTCATTAAATTTTCCCTTATAAATATTTCCATGAATATCAAAAAAAATGAATAAGTTCATTCCAATAATATTATGTTCTTTTAGTTCTGTTACTTCATCAGGCAGCATTGAATCCTTAAACAGGTTTTTAACCATAGCCTCATTAAATGCTCCTACAGACATCAGTGCTAAATCTAATGATTTAAAAACTTTAAAAGTATCTTTTGCAGAAGAATTTTTTATTATTA
>JACVJB010000243.1 GCA_015711775.1 Actinomycetota bacterium
CGGGGGAGTTGTAAAAGCTGTTGATGGCGTGTCTTTTGATTTGAAGGTAATGGAGACGCTCGGCAGAGTAGGGGAGACAGGTTCCGGAAAAAGTGTCACTGCCCTTTCAATTCTTCGCCTTATTTAGCAGCCTCCTGGAAAGATTGTTGAAGGCGAGATTCTTTTTAAAGGCAAAAATATTCTTGAAATGAATATTAAGGAACTGCAGGATTTCAGGGGAAACAGGATTTCCATGATTTTCCAGGATCCTATGACAAGTTTAAATCCTGTATTTACTGTTGGCAACCAGATTATGGAAGCAATAATTGCCCACAGGAGCGTTGATAAAAAAACTGCAAAGCAGGAAAGCTTAAAGTTGCTTGAAATGGTAGGCATTTCTGACCTGAAGAGAAGGTTTAACAGCTATCCTCATGAATTTTCAGGCGGCATGAGGCAGAGGGCAATGATTGCGATGGCAATAGCCAACAGCCCCAATATTTTAATTGCCGATGAGCCAACGACTGCTCTTGATGTAACAATACAGGCGCAGATACTTGAGCTTTTGAATGAACTCAAAGAAAAAACAAATTCGTCCATTATTATCATTACCCATGATCTCGGAGTTGTGGCAAAATATGCCGACAGAGTTATGGTTATGTATGCGGGAAAACCTGTTGAATTTTCAGATGTTAATACAATATTCTATAATCCGTGCCATCCGTATACGCTTGGACTGATGAAATCAATAACCAGGCTTGATGAGGCAAAAAGGGAGCAGTTAAAGCCAATCGAAGGAACTCCCCCAAGTCTTATTGATTTGCCCCAGGGCTGCATATTCAGGGTGAGATGCGAATATGCTATTGATAAATGTAAGAGCATATTACCGCCGCTTTCAGAAATTGAAAAAGGACATTTTTCTGCCTGTATAAGAGCGGAAGAATTTTTAAGCGGCATTCTTAAAAGAAAGAAGTAACTGGCATCTGTTTTTAAAAATATTAAGCTGTTTTAAGGTATAAGTTATAAATATGGCAGAAAATAATAACAGGATACTCGAAATAAAAAACCTGAAAAAATACTTTCGTTTAAGAAGCGGTTTTATATCTCAGAAGTCCGCGGGATCTGTAAAAGCGGTCGATGATATAAGTTTTTATATTAAAAAAGGTGAAACATTCGGGCTTGTTGGTGAAAGCGGCTGCGGAAAATCCACAACCTCAAGAGTTATATTACGTTTAACTAACCCCACAGCAGGGCAGGCTCTGTATAATGGCGATGACATTTTTAAAATGAACAGTCGTCAGATGTTTAATACAAGAAGAAATATACAGATAATTTTCCAGGATCCTTATGCGTCCCTGTCTCCCAGAATGACTGTCGGTGATATTATCGGGGAACCTCTTGAAATTCACAATATAGGAGATAAAATCACCAGGAGGAAAAAAGTCAAGGAATTATTGAAAACAGTAGGATTGAACCCTGAACATATCAACAGATATCCGCATGAGTTCTCCGGTGGCCAGAGACAAAGAATAGGTATTGCAAGAGCTCTTGCGCTGACACCGGAACTTATACTGTGTGACGAACCTGTATCAGCTCTTGATGTTTCTGTGCAGGCACAGATACTTAACCTGATGAACAGCCTTCAGAAAGAGTTTGATCTTACTTATCTTTTTATAGCTCATGATCTTTCTGTAGTTAAGCATGTAAGCAACAGAGTGGCAGTAATGTATCTCGGAAAAATCGTAGAAGTTGCTGATAGCAAGGATCTTTATGAAAAACCACTTCACCCTTATACTATGGGGCTCCTGTCAGCAGTTCCCATACCGGATCCTGAGGTCGAGAGAAAGAGAAAAAGGATAATACTTCAGGGGGACGTACCAAGCCCCATTAATCCTCCAGGCGGATGCAGGTTTCATCCAAGATGTCCTAATGCGCAGGAAATTTGCAGCCATCAGGAACCTGAATTAAAAAAACATGATATTTACTCCGGAGAAGATCATATAGCGGCCTGCTTTTTTGCAGGAAAACCGATTTAATTTTCTGCCAGACAAATCTCTTAAATTATGATAAATAATAAAAATAAAAGCTTAAAAAATAATGCTATGCGGGGATTGCTGTCAATGTTTTTAACACTGCTTTTATCAGCGCCAGTATCATTTTTTGGCTGCAGCTATGAAAAGCTCGGTCTTGATGATATTTCAGGAGAAAAAACTCAGTCAAGTATCATTGAAGAGGACAGCGCTGCAGATTTTGTATTTACTGAACAATATTTCTTTCAACTTAAAAGCAGGCAGGCTAATAAAAATCCTTTAAATGACTTAAATGTAAGAAAAGCTATTTTTTATGCAATTGACAGAAAAAGGATCAAAGAAGAGTTATTTGCAGAATACGGAGCAGTATTAAACAGTTTATTTAACCGGGACAGCAAATATTACTACCCTGCATGGGATATTTATAGCTATAATCCTGCTAAGGCAAAAGAATATCTTAAAACAGCAGGATACGATATTGGCAATCCGCTGTATTTGACTATTGGAGCCGGTGCGGATAGCCCTTCAAGAAAGATAATTGAAGACATAATAAAAGAAAATCTGGATGATATTGGTATAAAGGTCTGGATTTCAAATAAAGAATCGCGCGAGTGGTATGTAGATTATGTAAAGACAGGCAATTATGAACTTGGGCTCTGGGCAATATACACGCCTGATTTCAGTGCCCTGGTCAATTATTTCAGTTCTGATAAAATCCCGCCAATGGAATCTGACACAAATAAAAACTGTAATAATTATTACTGGTACAGCAATAAAGATTTTGATACGCTGCTCAATAAAATATTATCTGAATTTCCTGCTTCTATTGATGATACCGTTTCAAACCGGCTTCAGTCAATGCTTGCTGAAAGCGCATTCATACTGCCTCTTTACAGCAGGATATTCTGCGTAGCATATAATAAAAAAATTTCAGGCATTGAAATAGACGAAAATACAGGCAATTTTTTTAAAAATATTGCTGAAATGGATATTCCTTC
>JACVJB010000244.1 GCA_015711775.1 Actinomycetota bacterium
GCGCCGTTTATGCAAATCTCTCCACTTTTGGCTTTGCCTTCTATTACATAAGTCTCAAGCCTTTCCCCGCTGTCAAGGCTTACTACAAGTACTTTTTCAAACGGCAGAAGCTGCGCTTTTTCCATAAGATCAGTATCTATTGTTATACTGCCGGTATAATGAATTTGAGCATCTGTTACCCTTGCTCCGTGTATTTTACTTTTTAATAAATACAGCTGCACTTCCCGCCTCTTCCTTATGGCTCATGATTTTAAAATACTTATTCTAATTAAGAAAAACATAGATCATATTACCACATTATCTATAAGTCTTGTACTTCCAATGCGTATAGCTGCCGCTATTAAAATACCGGACCTTGCGTCCCCTTTAAAATAATTTCCCAGGCTTTTTATTTCATCAAGGGTTTCGCAATTCCTGAAGTCAAAATAATCAACACTTTTAACGCATGGATTGCAATTTAGCATCTTTAGTGAAATGCTTTTTATTCTTTTAATGCTGATGTTTTTTCTTTCTGTCATTGCTGCAGCAGTCTGCAGTGTTTTAAATAAAATTGGCGCATTTTTTCTTTCAATTTCCGACAGGTACCTGTTTCTTGAGCTCATGGCCAGCCCGTCTTCTTCCCTTACTGTTGGGCAATCCTTTATTTTAATATTGATATTGAGATCTTCTACCATTTTTTTTATTATAAAAAGCTGCTGGAAATCCTTGCGGCCAAAATAAGCGATGTCGGGGCTTATAATGTTGAAAAGTTTTAATACTACAGTGCAGACGCCGTCAAAATGGCCAGGTCTGTGCCTTCCGCACATAATTTTGCCCAGTTTTTTTACACTTACACTGGTTTTAAAGTCGTCACCATACATGGTTTTTTGCTCAGGCATAAAAACATAGCGGGCACCCGTTTTGCTTATAATGCTTTTGTCCCTTTGTGTGTTTCTTGGATAACTATCAAAATCTTCGCCCCTGCCAAACTGTATAGGGTTAATAAATATGCTTACTGCGGTTACATCGCATTCTTTGACTGATCTTTCAATCAGGCTCGTATGTCCTTTGTGCAGAAACCCCATGGTGGGAACAAAACCGATTTTTGCGCCATTTTTTTTAAGTGCGGCAATTTCAGCATGAATAGTTTCGATGTCCTTAATTATCTTTATTTGCTTCTTATCCATTCTTACCTGCAAGAAACATTTTTTTAAACTCCATAAAAGTATTTTTATCTATCCAGCCATTTTCATGCGCCAGCTTAGCAGTTTCCAGGCCCATTATCCTGTAAACAGTGTCTTGCCCGTCTTCAAAAAAAATTTTAAAACTTTCAAGATGCTCGCGTATGGTACCGGTATCACCTCTTGCAATTGGCCCCGTAAGAGATTTTTGTGTACCAAGTTTTTTTATGTTTGCTATGGTTCCGTCTATCAAACTTTCAAGTCCTTTTAGAGAGTCCTCCGGGGTAATGCCTATTATTGCATTTGTCTGTACAGCATAATTTAAAAGGCTGACAAGATAATTTGAAGCTATACATGCAGAGGCATGATAGATTGATTTTTTTTCATCAGAAACCTCGATTATAGAGCAATCCAGCGCCCTTATAAGTTTTTTTAAAAATAGAATATACGGCCCGGCAAGATCTTTTTCATAGGTTACTCCAAAAATACTGCCTTTGAGTGTTTTTATGGATTCTTTAATTGAAGCAAAGGATTTTAAAGGATGAAGAGATGCCAGGTGTCCGCCTGCCTTTTTTAGAGGCATGAGCGCATCAAGTGATTTAGCGCCGCTGAAATGAATAAAAAGTTTTTGTTTTGCATCAAATTTGCCGGAGGAGGCCAGTTCAGCGCTTATTTTACTTATAATATCATCGGGCGTGCATATCATTATAATGTTGCCTTCCGCCGCACACTTTATGTTGTCTGACGTATATAATATTTTTGTCTTAGGTTTTTTTTCTATTGCTGCCTGCATGAAAGCTGCAGCTCTTTTTCTTGATTTTTGTGTTGGCGAGCTTACTGAACATATTTTGAATAAAGGATTATTAAGTCCTGAAATAACTGTTGCAAGTGTAGTGCCCACCCTGCCTGCTCCTATTATGCTTATTTGCGCGGGCCAAATAGAATTATTTATTTTTATATTGGTTTTTGCCTTTACTTTATTCATAAATATTTGAAGATTATAAAAATTATTACGAGATGCGGATGGGCATCAAAAGATACAGCAGGTTTTGTTCTTTTTCAGGTTTTATCATAACCGGTTTTAATGGTTCAACAATATTAAATACTATTTTTTCACCGTCAATTGTGTTAAGCCCGTCTATCAAATAGTCAGGGTTAAATGCAATCTGCATACTTTCTTCGCCATAACTTACATCAAAATCCTCGCTTGAGCTTCCTACCTCCCTAATATTCATTGATACATTTATTCTTCCTTTTTCTATTTCAAGCCTTACTGGTATATTATCCTGTGATATTGATGAAATTCTTTTAATTACATCAAGCATAGTACCTTTATTTATTAAAATACTGTGATTAAAGTTCTCAGGTATAAGATTTTCATAATCGGGAAATTTTCCGGATAGAATGCTTGATACTATTACTGTTTTTAACCCGTTTGAATCACTTATTATAAATGATATCTGGTTTTCTTCTATGTTTATATCTATCTCTCCTTTTGAGATATCGCTTTTTGCCAGAGTTTCCAGCACCCTTGATGGCACCACCGTTTTTACGGGTTGGCCTTTAAATGCGATATTGCTTGTTGCAACAGACAGCCTGTAACTGTCTGTTGCAACAAGTTTTATATTATCCTGTTTTATATCAATCATAATTCCTGTAAGAATTATTCTGCTTTCGTCTGAAGAAACTGCCTTTTGGACTTTTGAGATAAGATACTTAAGAACAGCTATATCAATTTTTAGTGTTTCCTGCTCTTTTATGGTGGGAAACTGGGGATACTCTTCAAGGGAAAATGTATTCAGTTTAAACACCGATTTGACACATGTCAGTTTAAGCT
>JACVJB010000245.1 GCA_015711775.1 Actinomycetota bacterium
GGCAGAATGAAGTTGTGGTGGGAAAAGCTTTAAAGATCTGGAAAGAAAAAAACAGGGATAAAAATATCTATCTATCCACTAAATTTCCTACATTGCTTGCAAAGAAACAGTCAGATTATCGTAATTTTCTTGAAATGCAGCTTGAAAAACTTGGAGTAGATTCTATCGATTTTTACCATTTTCATGGTTTAAACGAGGAATATTTTAATGAAAAAGTGCTCAAGTTCAATTTGTTGTCTGAAGCGGAAAAAGCCAAAAATGAAGGCTTGATAAAGCATATTTCATTTTCCTTTCACGACACCACTGATGTAATGAAAAGAATAATAGATACCGGGGTTTTTGAGGTAGTTTTGTGCCAATACAATATACTGGATACTGCAATTGAAGATGGCATTAAGTATGCAAAGAAAAAAGGCCTGGGTGTCTTTACAATGGGACCCCTTGGCGGCGGAAGGATTAAATCATTGGAATATTTTAAGGATATTTTTGGTGAAGATATTGGTAAAATCCATGAGATTGCTTTAAAGTTTGTTTTTTCAAATAAAGATATATCGGTTGCATTTTCAGGTATGGAAGATTTAAAAATGCTTGAGGAAAATTATAAGATTGCAGACAATTTCACTGGACAATTGGCAAAGGATGAACAAATAATTCTGGACAATTTTTTAGGACAGAAAAAAATTGCTGACTTAATTCCATGCACAAATTGCAAATATTGTCTCCCATGCCCTAATGATGTGGCTATACCAAAAATATTAAGAATATCAAATTACAATAAACGTACAGGCCTGGAAGCAAATGCATCATGGCAGTACAAAAATATTCCTTTTGGCAATGATACCATTACAGGTGATGATTTTTATTACATGTACAATAATAAAAATGTTGACTTGAAAAACATAACTACTGGCAGCTCAAATAAACTGGCAGATGCCTGTACTGAATGTGGACAATGTGAGGAACAATGCCCCCAGGGTATTAGTATTATTAAAGAAATAAAAGAAGCGCATGAGCTGTTTATTTAATGTTAATAAGATTGAAACACACCTCTGGAGACAGTCCTGTAACTGTCAAACCTTAACTTATATAACCGGGAAAACATTCGCTCAAGTTTTTTACCTTTCAGGGGTTTTAGGAAATAATATAAAATTATAGCCATTGCAAGTTTTTGCTTCTGGATACTATAACTATAAATAAAATAATGCTTCCCAGATAATGGGTTTCCAAACAGCCTTAAGCTGATTAATTGTTTGGCTTTGTTAATATTATTTTAATAACAGTTTAATGTAGAAAGTGGTTCCTTTATTTTCTGCAGATTCAAACCATACGCTGCCATTGTGAGCCTCAACAATTGCTTTTGCAATATATAATCCAAGCCCTGTTCCGTCAGTTTCTGAAAGGACGGCATTATCGGCCCTGAAAAATTTTTCAAACAGTCTTTCCTGTTGTTTTTGGGGTATGCCTATGCCATTATCTTTAATAAAGACGATTGCTTCATTATTTTCCCTTCTGCAGCCAACCGTAACTTTTCCTTTTCCCTTTGAATATTTTATGGCATTATCAATAAAATTTGTAAAAACCTGCCTGGTTTTACTTTTATCAACATCAACAATCATCTCTGCAGGGATTTCTTTATCTAAAAGCAGCTCAACATTTTTTCTCTGCGCATTATCTGAAAGATCCTGCAGTATTGATTCCAGTAATTTGATTATGTCAACTTTTTCTTTTTTCAAATCGAATTTCCTGCCTGTTTCTATATGAGACACATCCAGCAGTTCATTGATAAGTTTTACCATTCTATCGGCGCTTTGATGCGCGCCTTTTGCAAACTCCATCTGGTCACTGTTAAGACTTTGTTTCATAAGAAGCTCCGTCATCCATTTGATTCCGGTCAGTGGTGTTTTTAGCTGATGTGAAGCTATTGAAACAAACTCGCACTTCATTTTGTCAATTTCCCGCTCCTTTGAAATATCCCTCAATACAACCACACATCCTGTAACATTGCCTTCTTCATTATTGAGGGGGGAGGCGCTTCCTTTAACCGGGATTTTTCCATTGTTTTTTGTTATAAGCAGTTGGGCAATATTGAGATCCTGGGTTTTTTGACTGATAATAGCATTTTCAATAAAATCACCATTATTGTCTTTGGAACCCTGCTCAGGAATAAACTGGAGTATTTCTGTATATTTTTTATCCATGGCTTCTTCACCCAAATAACCGCTTAGAAGGCTCGCCATCGGATTAAAAAGTATAATATCTAAGTCATTATTAATAACAATAACACCGTCACTAATCCCAGTAAGCACCGTGTTAAGCTTATTTTTTTCTTTTTTTAATTGCAGCAACCTTTCATTTAGAAGATCCTTGCTCATCTTTAATTCAAGATGAGTTTGCACCCTTGCTTTTAACTCATAGGAATTGAATGGTTTTGTAATATAGTCAACAGCGCCTTCTTTAAAGCCATTTATAATGTCCTCTGCCTCCACCTTAGCAGTTAAAAAAATTACCGGTATATTTTTTGTTTCAGGCATACTCTTTAATATCTTGCAGGTTTCAAATCCGTCAAGTTCCGGCATCATAACATCAAGGAGTATCAGATCCGGCTGAATCTGCTTCGCTACTTCTATTGCCTGCCTGCCGTTAGTTGCAGCGGATATCTTATAGCTGCTTTCTTTTAATAAATTGCCCAAAAGCTGTAAATTTTTAATAGTATCATCAACTATTAACACAAGCGGCTGTTTGTTTTCTTTCAGTTCATCTGCCATTGAAATGGCTCCCTGATTTTTTATATATTTGCTATTATTGAATTAAAATTGTTTATTGTAACTGATAAATTATCAAAATCAAAACCTGAGGCTTCCGCCTGCAGTTTATCAGCCCATTCTTTTAATGAACCGATATTGTGTTTATTGGCTATTTCTTTTACTTCGCTGGCAAAATCCTCAATGTCATTAATAATAAATTCCTTTTTGAGCCTTTCCAATTTCTGATATATTT
>JACVJB010000246.1 GCA_015711775.1 Actinomycetota bacterium
CGCCAAGCCACTCATCAGTATGGACTTTTAGAAGCCCGTCAAGATCCTTTCTGTCCATTTCAAGGCCATCAAGATCAATATCTGCCTGTGACGGAATATATCCTATCGGCGTTTTAACAGCCCCTACTTTATCGCTGCATCTGTCTATTATCCACTCAAGAACCCGCAGGTTATCGCCAAAACCTGGCCATATGAAATTTCCATCGCTGTCTGTCCTGAACCAGTTTACATGAAATATTTTCGGCTGGTTCTTCAAATTTTTGCCTAAATTTAGCCAGTGTTCAAAATATTTTGCCATATTATAGCCGCAAAAAGGAAGCATTGCCATGGGATCCCTTCTGACTTTTCCCTGCGCCCCATACTGGGCTGCAGTTATTTCAGAGGCCATTATTGAACCTGTAAATACGCCGTGCCGCCAGTCAAATGACTGGTACACAAGAGGCGCAAGGGACGCTCTTCTTCCACCAAATATTATTGCTGAAATCGGTACACCTTCAGGATCACCAACAAGGGGCGATGCGGACGGACACTGTTTAATTGGCGCTGTAAATCTGCTGTTAGGATTCGCACCCTTTACGATATTTCCGTTTTCATCTTTTAAACCCGGTTTCCATGGCTTACCAGTCCAGTCTGTGCCTGACTGGGGCACCGGTCCGTCTCCATCCTCCCACCAGACTGTTTTATCATCCTTTAAAAGAACGTTGGTATAAATTGTATTTTTTTTCATTGTTTGCATGGCATTGTAGTTTGTCTTACTATTTGTCCCGGGCAGCACGCCAAAAAATCCTGTTTCCGGATTAATCGCCCAGAGAGAACCGTCTCCTTTTACTCTCATCCAGGCTATGTCATCTCCAACTGTCCAGATTTTGTAGCCTTTTTTTGCAAGGCTTTGCGGCGGGACAAGCATGGCAAGATTTGTTTTGCCGCATGCGCTTGGAAAAGCTGCAGCAATATAAGTTGTTTTTCCGCTGCCGTCTTCAATTCCTATAATAAGCATATGCTCAGCAAGCCATCCTTCAGATCTGGCCATGTAGCTTGCTATTCTGAGAGATAGGCATTTTTTGCCAAGCAGCACGTTTCCGCCATATCCTGATCCTACGCTCCATATCGTATTGTCCTGGGGAAAATGCAGAATTAGTCTTTTATTGATATCACGCTCTGCCTTTCCATGAAGGCATTTTGTGAACTGCCCTTCACTACCAAGCGCTTTTAAAACTTCGTCACCGGCCTGGGTCATTATAAGCATATTTAAAACAACATAAATACTATCGGTCAGCTCTATACCTGTCTTTGAAAATTCAGAGTTTACAGGGCCCATTGAAAAAGGAATAACATACATTGTCCTGCCCCGCATTGAATCTTTAAAAATATCTGAAGCTTTTTTATATGCTTCTTCAGGAGACATCCAGTTATTTGTCGGGCCGGCATCTTCTTTTTTATCTGTGCATATAAAAGTCAGATGTTCGGTGCGCGCAACATCATTGACAGCTGTTCTGTGATAAACACAGCCGGGCAGTATTTTCTGGTTAAGTTCAATAAGTTCGCCGGTTTTGATAGCTTCTTTTTTAAGCTGTTCTTTCTGTTTTTCAGATCCGTCAATCCAAACTATTTTATCCGGATTGCACATTTTTGCCATATCAAATACCCATGTAAGCAATTCCTTATGATTTGTTTTTTGATTATTCACTATCATGATAGCCCTCCATATTAAAACTGTTTTTAAACCTTAAAAAAAATAAAGCTAAACAGCAATAACTGCTTATGGTTCTTTAAGTGCCGTCAACCTTATGCATGTAGATTCTTATGGTGTAACCTTATATTTTTTTTTGAAGGAAAATAATAATGTATTTTATTTTAAAAATAAAGTAAAAAAGCAGCAAATATTAAATATTGCTCAGGCATCAGTTTTGTTTTGCAATGGATATTATCTTATCAATGTCTATATTATCCTTTGCAATCTGCACAAGTTTATCAAGCTTTTTTAACTCATGCAGGTTTGAGCGTCCAAGTATTTCATTAAGTTTTCCCACTGTAGTGAGCGTATCATGTCTGACAAGAATCATAGGCACTCCAAGCTCCTCAGCCCTGCTTATTACTATTGTGCTTGGCTGGAAGTTTCCGGTAAGCACTACGCATTTTGTGCTTGTTTCAAGAGCTGCTAGCTGTATGTCTGCCCTGTCTCCGCCGGTAATTACCACCTTTTCAGGTTTTGACCTGAAAAATCTCAGCGCCATCTCATGACCCATAGCGCCCACCATAAATGACTCTACAAGCTCATCTGTATGCTCCTGGGCGCACAACACTTCACCCTCCAGGTATTTGGCCATGTCTTTTATGCTTATTGATGAGAGAACTTTATCTGTATATACTACGCCTAAAACTTCAACACCTTCTTTTTTTAAATATGGCAAAACAAGGTTTTGTATTCTGTCTTTGTCTTCAATTGCCGCCAGGTTCATAATTATTCCGCCAAAATATTTATCAAAATGCCGTGCAAAATGTACAGCTTTATCAACTATATCTCCTTCATATTTCATAATAAGGACAGCTTTTGCATTTGTTGCCACACAAATATCTTTTGCACTTAACTTGGCAAAAGAACCGTAAGTAATATTTCTTGCGCTCTCAATCAGCACAAAATCTTTGTCCTTTGACACTTTAGCATAAGCATTTTTTATCTTATCAATATAAACCTGCGCTTTGGATTTTATGTATTCATTTAAAGCTTTGTCATAAGTCTGTTCTGTAAATACCATTGGGCAGATATCTTCCGGATTATCATTCAGTTTAAGAATATCCATTATATATCTTACATCTTCATCTATGTAGAAGTTTCCAAGCTTTTCAGGCAAAGTGCAGAGAGGTTTTAAATAACCAATTTTATATCCCATATCAAGAAGAAGCTTACCAATACCAGCGCACATCGAACTTTTGCCGGAAAAAGATCTGTTTGAAGTAAAAAATAACGGTCTCATTTTGACCCTTCCCTA
>JACVJB010000247.1 GCA_015711775.1 Actinomycetota bacterium
AATGTGACGGAATCAGCGCCTTTTTCATCTGCGGCAATAAGGCCGGTTATTATTATCTGCATTATTTTGCTCCTGTTTTTGTCTATCATCCTCTGCAGGGCTTCATTCAGCCGCAAACCCTTTTTAGTATCCTTTATTACTTCCTCAATATCATTTTTTAATGGCTCTTCCGCGCCTTCTGCAGATTTTTGTATCCCGGCAAGAATATTGGGATTTATATAAAGATATCCGCAAAGATCTATAAGAAAAGTTTCAAGCTGGGCCTCTTTTTTTGAATTTATTTTCCTTCCATTAAAATCTGCAAGAATATAAAAAAGAATTAAAGATACCGCTGATATTGCCACTGATATGAATATTCCGGATTTAATAAAAAGACAGGGAATAAGAATAATTGAATGGCATATAATTACAATAATATAAAAACTGGCAGCGCTGATATTCAGCCCATTTCTTTTGAGCCAGTTTTCCGTTTTTAACGCAAACCCTGCTTCACCCCGGAGCTTTCTGCCTGACGTGCCGCCTGTTAATGCCTGTATGCTTTGCCAGCCTGTGCCGTATGATCTTTTAATGCGGCTGACAAAATTTGCTTTTTTTGCATTAAAATACATTACGGCTGCAAAGGATATGTATAAAAAGCCCATTGCGGCAAGAATTGAAATTGTCAGTGAAATATTAATTTGTACTCACCTCTTTTATCCAGGCAATCTGCGACTTCTGCTATTTCTTTTATCTTCCTGTTTTTAATATCAAGGTTTTTGTCAAGCTCACATTCTAAAAAAAGCACAACATCTATTGCGCGCGAGACTGTCTTTTTTATTACCCTGCTGCTCAAATTTGGCCTGTATTCCATGGCAAGCATTTCAAGGCGCATAAGCGCATCATTGCAGGAATCAGCATGAATTGTGCTGAAACTGCCCCTGTGTCCCGTATTTAATGCCTGAAGAAGCTGATACGCTGCCATGCAGTCTCTAACCTCTCCCAGAATTATCCTGTCCGCTTTCATCCTCAGTGTTTCGTATACAAGCCTGTCCTGGCTTATTTCATTATCTGTTTCCCGTGTTTTAGGCCTCGTGGTAAGCATTCTTGCAAAGGGATGATTTTTCAGCCTTATTTCCGGAAGATCCTGTATGAGGTTTATGATCTCATTTTGATGTATAAGCTTTACGAGCGTATTAAGCAGCGTTGTCTTTCCGGAGCCTGTTGCGCCTGCAATTAAAATATTATTTTTATCCGCAACAAATTTTTTTAGCATCGCGCAGGTATTTATATCAAACATTTTAAGCCCAAGCAGGTTTTGGAGTTCAAAATCAATGCAGTTAAATACCCTTATTGTGATATACACTCTGTCTGATACCGGAGGAATCACTATTGAGCACCTGCTTCCGTCATAAAGCTCAGTATTTAAAAAGGGTATCCTCTGGTCAACTGTTTTACCTGATGCAAGCTTTATCCTGTCTATTACCAGATAAACGTCATCTATGCTGTTAAACACCTCCCCAAGAAACTGCTTCCTGCCGTCCTTTATAACAAGCATTTGCCTGTCCTGTATAAATATATCCGTTATTTTTTTATCAGAGAGGTAATTTTCCAGTATTCCAAGGCCGAAAATCTCAGAAAGCGCCTTTTCAAGCAGTTCATCATCAATATATAAGCCTGAATAGGCAAAACTGCTGTTTACAATATCTGAAATCATAAAATAGATTTTTTCCCTGTACTGCTCCCTGCCGCTGAAGCTGTCTGAAAAAAACTTAATATCATTCCTGATTCTTTTTTTTAAAATACCAATGATATCTTTTTCAGCCTGCTTTTTTTTAAGCATACTGTCAGAAAAATCCTGGATTTTTCCACCAGTAACTTCTGAAAGACTGCTGTAGTTTAACTGGTTATGAGTTAAAACCATTTTCTATTATCCTTCCAACCTGCCTGTACATTTTTGTATTTATCAATTTATTCTTACTGGATATAAAAAGATTTTTGTTGAATTTTCTATCGTATGATATAAATCCTTCTACAGGAACTTCGGTAAGTTTGGATAAATCCCATACCCTGAAATAATCAGTCAGCCGCTTTTTATTAACGATCAGGTTTACCCGGCTTTTTTCTATTGCATGGGTTAAAGTAAGCATTTCATACAGATTTATGACCCTGCTCAGGCTTTCAAGGCAGTTATCAGTAACAAGAAAGATTTTGGAGGCCATGATGCACACATCAAGCAAAACCCTGTTAAACACTGTCTGGGTATCTATAATTATATTGCCATACCGGGATTCAATTGTGCTGATAAGATTTTTTATGCCTTCAGATACTGAGCCTTCCGCAAGGAAAGGACCTGGGAAGCCCTTGAGCGCAAAAAGGTTATCATCAATTTTTTTAATGTAATTTGAAAAATTTGCAGGAAACCTTACAGCCATTTCAAGAGACCTTTTACTGTCAATGTCAAAAATCGGCCCGAAATCCCCCGGAGAGCTGTCAAGCTCCATAAGAAGCGTTTCTCTGCCTGACTTTTTACTCAGATAATATCCGGCGCTGATGGCAAAAGATGTTTTTCCAACTCCGCCCTTATTTGAAATTACTGTTATAATTGCCAATTTTGCCTCAGGACTTTTCAAGCACTATTTTATAATTATTGTCTTTGGTTACCCTGGATATAAAAGGGGCTTCCTTTATATCGCATTTAATAAATACGGACAAACTCTCAGCGGTACTTGCAGCAAATCCTTTTGCGGCAGTATTGGCGGGTTTTTCAAGATTTACAATTTCCAGGTTTTTTATTACTATCTGGCCATCCACAGTAATAATATTTTTTGAAAGCCTAAAAACGCTGTTTTCGACATAGCTGCCTTCGGTAATTTCCATTACAAAAGGGCTGCCGTTACTTGTAAAGATTTCAAGTTCCTTATCTTTTTGTGAAGATACTATGCTTATTCTGCTTCCCTGAAGCAGTTTTTTATAAATGGGTTCAGAAGAATCTACATTAA
>JACVJB010000248.1 GCA_015711775.1 Actinomycetota bacterium
CTTAATTTGAAAATTTGATCAATAAATAGGGGAATTATATCAATTTTTAATTCAATTTTATTAAAACCGAACCTGCTGCTTTTTCCGCCTGCAAGTATTATGCCTGATAAATTATTTTTATTTGTACTCATATTTTATCACCAGTAATAATCCTTACAGGCACAGAATATATATTAAATCTGCTTCCCCTGGCATAACCTATTGCCGTAAGGTTCATTTTTTTTGCAAAAAGAGCAGCATTGTAAGTTATTGAGGAGTTTGTTACAACTGCAGGTATTTTCATTTTAACAACTTTGTAAACCGCATCCAGGCTCAACCTGCCTGTGGTAAATAATATTTTGTCGCAAACATCAATTTTTGATATTAATATTCTTCCTGCAATCTTATCAATACAGTTATGGCGGCCTATATCCTCCATCATTGCAAGAAGAGAACCGTCTTCTTTAAATAGCGCTGCGCTGTGAAGTCCGCCAAACTGCTTTTTATATTCCTGCATGCCGGCATTCTCAAGATTCATTTTAAGAACATTCCTGTAATTTATTTTCAAACCGCTTTCTATTCTCTGCAGCCCGGAATTTAATATAAAATCGTCAATGCTGCCGCATGCGGTACTTATAAATTTAGGCAAGACGGGCATATTTTGAATTTTTGAAGCGGATCTCACCTCAATATTTATAAATAAATCATTTTTACTTATTATGCAGTCTATTTCGCTACGGCAGATCTTAAGCAGGTTTATTTCAGAATAGTTGCTGACATGTCCATTATTAATAAGATATCCCACAGCAAGCTCAATAAGATTTTCGGGTGAGCATGAAATCATTGCAATTGCCGACCCGTTTAAAGTGATTGTAAGAAATAGTTCTGCAGGTATTATATCCTGCATACTCTCCACTTCTGAAGATGCCCTTATTTTTTTTATCTTTATTTTTTTGCCGAAATTTGATCTTTTTTTCATCAGTTTATTTCCAGATAAATGTACTTTTCAGCATTTGTTATGATCTTTTGTATTTGAATAAAGCCGCAAAGAAGATATTGCTGATGATATTTTTATACTTCCGGGAGCTATGCCTTCAATATTTTAACTGCACATGCTTTAAACTCAGGAATTTTTGCCTTTTTGTCATACGCCGGATTTGTAAGCATGTTTGCAGGAGAATCAGCGTAATGAAATGGTATGAAAACAACACCCTTTTTTATATTTGAATCCACTTGTGCATCTGCAATAATCTGGCCCCTTCTTGATTTCAGCACTACTTTATCACCGTCACTGATACCTTCCGCCTCTGCATCCCCTGAGTTAATATGCACAATATTTACAGGAGCTATCTCGTTTAAGCCTTTTGCTTTGCCGGTCATTGTTCTGGTGTGGAACTGGTACAGTATTCTGCCCGTGGTCAGTATAAAGGGATAATTATCATCCGGCAACTCTGCAGGCGGCGTATGCGTTACCGGTATAAATTTGCCTTTTCCGCCTGTAAAATTTACTGTATGCAGAATGCTTGTGCCCGGATCTGCATATTGGCGGCATGGCCATCTGAGCGCGCCGTCTTCTTCAAGCCTTTCGTAGCTGATTCCACCGTAAATCGGGGTAACGCTTGATATTTCATCCATTATTTCCGATGGGTTTCTGTAGTCCATGCTATAACCCATCGCGCTGCTTATCATACATATTATTTTCCAGTCCTCAAGAGCAAGGCCCGGGGCATTTACTGCTTTTCTTACGCGCTGTACTCTCCTGTCCGTATTGGTAAAGGTTCCGTCTTTTTCCGCAAAGCAGGCTCCTGGCAGAATTATGTCTGCAAATTCACCGGTCTCAGTTAAAAATATGTCCTGTACAACAAGAAATTCAAGTTTTTTGAGAGCTGAAGCTACATGCAGTATATCAGGATCGCTTAACATGGGGTTTTCACCCATAATATATATTGCTTTTATCCTGCCTGCTGCAGCGCCCTCGATTATTTCCGTAACAGTAAGGCCTTTTCTGTTGGGAAGCACTTTTTTCCATCTTTTCTCAAAACGCCACCTCATATTATCATTTTCAACACCCTGATAGCCGCTGAGCATATCAGGCAACGCTCCCATATCGCAGGAGCCCTGGACATTATTCTGGCCCCTTAATGGATTAACCCCGGTACCCGGCCTGCCAATGTTTCCAGTCATCATTGCAAGATCCGCTATTGCCATAACATTTTCAGTTCCGCAAGTATGCTGTGTAATGCCCATTGCGTAAAATATCATTGCATTTTTTGCATTTCCATAAATTTGCGCAGCTTTTATAAGACCATCTCTGTCAACTCCAGAAATATCTGCTGCCTTTGTTGCGTTGTAATCTGCAAAACTTTCCTTGAAAGCTTCAAAACCTTCAGTGCGTTTTTCTATAAAATCTGCATCAGTAAGTCCGTTTTTGTAAATTTCATTCATTAGCCCAAGTAGAACAGCTATATCGGTCCCGGGCTTCTGCCTTAAATGCAGTGCTGCATATTTTGTAATGGGAATTTTTCTCGGGTCAATCACAATAAGTTTTAAACCGTTTTCCTGCACACACCTTATAAGCTCATAACCTATAACAGGATGCGCCTCTGTTGTATTAGAGCCGATTAGAATTGCGGCATCCGCATATTTTATATCATCAATAGAATTTGTCATTGCTCCGCTGCCAAATGTAGGGATAAGGCCTGTGACTGTTGATGCATGGCACAGGCGCGCGCAGTGGTCAATATTATTGGTACCAATAACTGCACGGGCAAATTTTGACATCAGGTAGTTTTCTTCATTAGTGCATTTTGCAGAGCTTAGCGCCGCAACCGAATCAGGGCCATATTTTTTAATAATAGAGCTTAGTTTTAAAGAAACTTCAGATATTGCCCTTTCCCAGCCAATTTTCTTGAACTTGCCGCTTTTATCTTTTATCATCGGAGAGGAAAGCCTCTTGGGGCTTGAAACAAAGTCAAGGCCGAACCTTC
>JACVJB010000249.1 GCA_015711775.1 Actinomycetota bacterium
AAGGTTTAAAAATACATTGTAGAAAATAATAAAAAGGGTTATAAGCCACAACAGAATCAGCAGGATGTTTCCATAAATATAAATATTGTGGTCAATATTTACAATCATGGAATTGCTGTTATCATTTAGCCATTTAATTGGCCCTCCCAGGAAATACAAAGGTCCGTATGTAAGGGAAATGTCCTGCCCGAATTTAAGGTTCATCCCATCGCTTAAGTGAAACCCAATAATCATCGAAGGGTCTATCCCGTGCTCGGTAGCATTTATGCTTATTGGGCAAATCCACAGGACCAGGATTATTGATAATATTAATGGGATAAATATAAATTTAAAAAAATAACTTTTTTGCATTAATTATTTCCTACGTTCCGCAAGTAAAAATTACACTTTTTCCCTATTTTTGTCCACACTAAAATCTTTTTTATAGCTTTCAATGTATTGCACAGACAAATCCTTCATTTGCTGCAGTATATCTTCCATCTTTCTCATATTATCAATACAATTTTGAGCCAGTTTTGCCTGCTCTGATGTTAAAGTCCTTGTTATGGTCTTTGAATTTACTTTACGGGTCCAGATATTATATGGTCCGTGCCCCTTTTTATCTTTACTGCACCTGCAGCCAGGATTGCCGCATTTCTTAAATACTTTCATTACGCTACCTGTACAGATAAATCCCAATTTATCAATTTTTCTTTTAAGGGCAAAATATTTTCTCTCCAGCTCATCTTTCTTAGACAAAAGCCTTGACCTCCTACTTGAAGTAATATATACTTCAATAAATATAATGTCAAGCTTTTTTAAAAAGGAAACTATGGAAAAAACCAAAGACAGTCTCAGACTTGATTCAAAAGCAATCAGCGCCCTACCAATCATAAACAAGTTTATCGAGCGTATTGAGCTAAAAAAACTTCTGTCTTCCTATCTTGTCTCAAACAAAAACCAGAAGTTCTCCCATGCAGATGCAATATTAATCTTTGTTAGAAATATTTTGCTTGAAAGGGAGCCTTTATACAAACTATCTGAATGGGCAGCCCGTTTTGATCCTTATCTTATTGGACTAAAAGAGCAAGACCCGGACATATTAAACGATGATAGAGTTGGAAGAAGCCTGGACGCGCTATTTGATGCCGACAGGGCATCTCTTCTTACAAAAACTGTACTAAAAGTAATAGAAGAATTTTCCATAGTGCTCTCACAGCTTCATAACGACTCTACCACTGTCACCGTATATGGGGAGTACAGGAGCCAGTGCTCCAGGCATAACGGTAAAACCTCTATTTGTATGCTTCAAGGCCATAACAAGGATTTTCGCCCGGACTTAAAACAGTTGCTTTTTACCTTAACGGTAAGCAGAGACGGCGCTGTTCCCATTCATTACAAAAGCTATGATGGAAACGTTACAGATGACAAAACCCATATCCAGACATGGGAGGCGCTAAGAAGAATAACGGGGCGAAGTGATTTTATTTATGTTGCAGATGCAAAGCTTGCCACAAAAGATCAAATGGACTACATTTTAAAAGAAGGCGGAAAGTTTATATCAGTTATCCCCGAAACAAGAAAAGAGTGCCAGTGGTTTAGGTCCTATGTATGCTCGCATAATGTAGATTGGCAGGAGCTTTCAAGAAAGCCCGATGCCAGATGCCTTGAGGACGATGAGCATATCTATTGGGGATATGAGTGTCCCATGGCATCAGAGGAAGGATACCGCATTATCTGGATACTTAGCAGCCAAAAGCAAAGCCTGGACGCTTACAGAAGGCAATTAAAGATAGAAAAGACCATAAAAGCGCTTGATGCATTTAAGAGTA
Source organism: Actinomycetota bacterium (assembly GCA_015711775.1). Taxonomy (GTDB): domain Bacteria; phylum Actinomycetota; class Humimicrobiia; order Humimicrobiales; family Humimicrobiaceae; genus VGAZ01. Next base: position 1,812 of record JACVJB010000249.1, read on the forward strand.
AGATAGAAGCAAGAAAATACAGCAAAGAGCAGATAGAGGTTGCGCTTGCAGAGATCTTTAATAAATATTTATCAAAAAGATGGTTTGATGCAAAAATAGTGACAAAAGAAGTCCAAACCTACAAACAGACAAAAAAGGGCCGGCCTTCAGAAAGTACCGAATACATAAAGGTCATAAAAGAAAAATATACATTTGAAGCCATGCCAAATGGCCCAAGGATACAAGAGGATGCAGCAAGTGACGGCATGTTTCCATTAATTACAAATATAGACGATAAAATTCTCTCCATGGGTCAAGTGCTTGAAAAATACAAGTTTCAGCCCTATATTGAAAAAAGACATCAGCAGTTCAAGAGTGTATTTGAGGCTGCGCCTGTATTTTTAAAGCTGCCTCACCGAATTGAGGCCCTTATGTTTGTATATTTTATTGTACTTTTGCTAAATGCACTCATAGAGCGGGAGTTGCGCCTGGCTATGGATAAAGAAAATATCCAGGAGTTGCCTCTGTATCCTGAGAAACGAAATTGCAAACACCCGACAACGGCCAGAGTAATAGATCTGTTCTCAAACCTGCGAAGACATATTTTGTTTGAAGAAGGCAGAGAAGTGAAATGTTTCTACGATGAAATTACTTCGCTTCAGGAACAAATTCTTGATTTACTTATTGTTTCCAAGGATAATTACACCTGTTCCTAACAAGCGGAAAATGCCGAAAAAGTGTAATTTTTACTTGCGGAACGTAGGATTAATATAAATGTTAAAGGGTTTTTAAGTATTGTTAAAAAATAATCAGAAAAAGAATTTAATTCTTTTATGAGTATTTTAAGTCCCAATGGGTCCAAGAAAATAATAGGATCATAAGGGTATATAGTTTTATTTATATTGGTTTCATATTTTTGATGTATAATACCATTCTTTAATAAATGCAAAGCTAAATTTTCCCCAGCATATTTTGATTTGACAAATATTGAATGAATATTTAGATATTTAATATTTATCAGTAGTTGTGGGATTGAGCAAATTAATATTCCAATAATTATTGCAAGAATTAGTAATATTTTTACCTTTAATGTATTTTTTAGAAAAAAACTTACAAATATTATTACAAAAATGAGATTAACAATATAAACAGGCCTGATGTTATAACTTGCA